>NZ_JBSFWR010000005.1:0-162901 GCF_053594915.1 Kitasatospora sp. NPDC002543
ACGCCGGGGCACGCACCTCGCCGCGTTGTCGTCGGTCGCCAATGCTCCGCAGTGGCTCCCTCCTCCGCCTTGCGATGCACGCACCCCAACGCCGCGCCCTGATCCGACAAGATCCACAAGACGCGCCCTGGCCGCCGCTCCGCCGGCGCGCAGCCGGATTCGCGCGCCGCCCGCCGTCACCCGACGCCGTCCGCCGCCGCCTGCCGCCGGGTCAGGCCAGGTCGCGCAGGCGGCGGATCGATCCGACCAGGAGGATCGCCGGACTGGCCAGGCTGCACACCGCCAGCAGGAGCAGGGCCGTACGCGGCCCCCAGGCCGTGGAGGCGGCGCCGGCCAGGAGCGCGCCGATCGGGATGGCGCCCCAGGAGACGAACCGGACGGTGGCCATCACTCTGGGCAGCAGCTCCGGCGGGGTGTGGGTCTGCCGGTGGGTGCGGGTGACGATGCTGGTGACCACGACGCCCGCCGAGAAGCCCGCGTTGCCGACCGCGAAGACCAGCACCGCCCAGCCGGAACCGGCCAACGGGAGCAGGAAGGTGAAGAGCGCCGCGATCAGGGCACCCCACCGCAGGGCGCCGCCGCTGCCGATCCGGGAGACCACCCGGGGCGTGAGGGCGGCGCCGACCAGGCTGCCCAGGCCGCCGGTGGCCATCAGGGCGCCGACGGCGGCGGCGGGCGCGTCGAGGGTGTCGACCAGGAAGACCGGGGTGAGCGTCATCAGCCCGCCGGCGACGAAGTTGACCGCGGTGGCGTCGGCGGCGCACGGCCCGATCACCGGGTGCCGGGTGACGAAGTGCCAGCCCTCGCGGATCTGCTCCCGCATCCCCGCGTCGGCCGGCCGCCCGGTGGGCCGCTCGGCGCGCGGCAGGCTGCGCAGCAGCGCCGCCGAGACCAGGTAGCTGACCGCGTCCAGGACCATCGCGGCCGCGCCGCCGACGAGTTGGACCAGCACCCCGCCGAGCGAGGGGCCGGCCAGCTCGGTGGCGGCGCTGCTGCCGGACAGCAGGCTGTTGCGGGCGGTCAGCTCCTCCTTCGCGACGATCGAGGGCAGGAAGGTGGAGTTGCCGACGTCGAAGACCACGCTCGCCAGGCCGACGAGCAGGGCGACCGCCACCAGGTGCGGCAGGCCGAGCACCCCCAGGGCGGCCGCCACCGGCACCGAGGCCACCGCCAGGCCCCGCAGCAGGTCCATCACCACCTGGGTGCCGCGCAGCGGGAGCCGGTGGACCAGGACTCCGGCCGGCAGTCCGACCAGCAGCCAGGCCAGGTACCCGGCGCCGGTGATCATGCCGACCTGCCAGGCGGTCGCGTGCAGGGTGAGCACGGCGATCAACGGCAGGGCCACGACGGTCACCTGGTCCCCGAGCCGGCTGACCAGCGATCCGGTCCAGTAGCGCCAGAAGACCCCGGCCGATGCCCCGGGCCGGGCCTCGCGCCCTCCCCCGTGATCCGCCCCCTGCCCGGCTCCCCGCTCCGTTCCGCGGTCCGTTCCGTGGTCCGTCACGCCCGCCGTTCGCGTCGTCACATCCACCTTCGGGCCCACCCCTTCTGTCGCAACCGGCCCACCCGCCCGTCCGGACGGTCACGGCGCTCCGCCGCGGCCGCCCTCCACGGCGAGTGAGTTTCATTTTGGAACTCACTATAATCAGCACTCATGCGGCACACCGAAGCGGCGGACCCCGACTGCGCGATCTCCCAGGCCCTGGCCGTGGTCGGCGACACCTGGACCCTGCTCCTGATCAGGGACGTCGCCGGCGGCACCCACCAGTTCGACGCGCTGTGCGCCGGACTGGGCATCAGCCGGCGCGTCCTCACCGAACGCCTCAAGGCGCTCGTCGCCGACGGGGTGCTGGAGAAGCGGCTCTACCACCCCCACCCGCCGCGCTACGAGTACCACCTGACCCCGGCCGGGCGGGGCCTGCTGCCGCTCCTGGTCGCCCTCCAGGACTGGGGCGGCCGGTACGTCCTGGGCGACGGCTCGCTCACCGGGACCAGCACCGCCGACTCCGCCGAGACCCGCCGGGTGCACGCCCTGACCGGCCACCGGCTGCCCGAGCTGGAACTCGCCGACGCCACCGGCGGGTCGGTCGATCCCGTGGTGCCCGGCTCCGCCTGGACGGTGCTCTACTGCTACCCCGGCGCCTACGCCCCCGGCGGCCTGGACTACCCGCCCGGGTGGGGGGAGATCCCCGGCGCGGCCGGCTGCACCCTGGAGTCCGGCACCTACCGCGACCGGATGGCCGAGTTCACCGACCGGGGCGCCCGGGTCCACGGCATCAGCACCCAACGCCCGGACCAGCTGGCCGCGTTCGCGGAGCACGCCCGCATCCCCTTCCCGTTGCTCTCCGACGCCGATCTCCGGCTCGCCGCGGCGCTGCGCCTGCCCACGTTCCGCGCGGCGGGCGTCGACCGGCTCAAGCGGCTCACCCTCGTGCTGGACGCCACCCGCACCGTCCGCGGCGTCCTGTATCCGGTGATCGATCCGGCGGGATCGGTGGAGGACGCGCTCGCCCTGATCGACGGGCTCCTCGCACACTGACGGCAGGCCGACATCGACCCCGCCCCGACGCACCGGGCGTCCGCACAGCCGCCCGGGTCCTGACGCGTCCCTGCCCAACTCACCCGACGCCCACACCCCGGGAACCAAACGCGCCACGGCCGCCCCACGGCGACCGGGCCGGGCGGCACGACCGCTCGCACACCTGGCCGGATCGCGTCGTCCCCGAACCGCCCCCGCCGCGGTTCGGTCCGGAGGGCCCGGTTCCAGATTGTGACGTGACCCTGTCTAGTTCGTTCCCGTCCTGGTGTGGTGGGATGAGGCCTCACGGGGATGAACCGCTGACGGGGGTGTGTACTGGTGCGGAGCGAATGGCTGCGGGAGCTGGACGGGGACGCGGCGAGCCTGGCGGCCGTGGGACTGGTCCGGCTGGGGGCGCAGGACTGGATGAGCACGGAGGCCGGGATGCCGGCCTGGATGGGCGGACTGCGGGCCGCCTCGTTCGCCGACGCCTGGCTGGCCTTCGGCGACGGGCCCGGGTCCGGGCTGCGGGTGCCCGCGCCGGCGGCACTGCGGGCCGTGGTCACCCGGGCCGCCGAGCTGGTGCTGCGCACCTGCCGGGAGGACGGGCCGGCGGCACTGGAGTGGCTCGGACGGCGCTCGGCGGAGGCCCGCGAGCAGGCGCAGCGGGAGGGCGCGTCCCACCCGGCCGAGCCCTGCGCGCTGACCCTGGTGTGGCACGGCGTCCAGGCGATCACCACCGAGGACGGGGCGGGCCACGCCCACCGGATCGAGGAGCGCGCCGAGGCGTACGTACGGGAGCGGCACCACCGCCAGGACACCCTGGCACTGGTGCTCTGCTGCACCCGGATCGCGGCGGCCGCGCTGGTGGAACTGTGCGAGGGCGACCCCAGGCGGGTGGCCGGCAGTCTGGAGCAGGACGCGGCGCGCTGCATGCCGCGCGGCGGCCGGGTGCCCCTGTGGGTGCCGGGCCGGCCCGCCCTGCCGGCCGGCTGAGCGGACCGGAGCGGGCCGGGCCGGGCTCGGTTGGGCTCGGCCGGGCTCGGTGGCCCGGACGCTCACCCGCCGTCGAGCAACCGGGCGACCTCCGCCATGGTCCGCCCCAGCGGCAGGTCGAGCCGGAGCTCGGCCAGCTCGTCCCCACGCGTCGGCCCCTGGTTGACGATCGCGACCGGCAGCCCCGACCGGGCCGCCCGGCGCACGAACCGCAGCCCGGACAGGACCGCCAGCGAGGAGCCCAGGACGACCAACGAGCTCGCCGCGTCCACCAGTTCGTAGCAGTGCTCGACCCGGGGCGGCGGGACGTTCTCCCCGAAGAAGACCACGTCGGGCTTGAGCACCCCGCCGCAGTCCGCACAGGCGGCGACCCGGAAGGCGTCCACCGCGGGCTGCGGCAGCCGCGCGTCGCCGTCGGGGCGCAGCTCCGCCGCCCCGGCCCGCCGGAAGCCCCGGTTGAGCTCGTCCAGCCGCAGGTCCAGCTCGGCCCGGCCGCTGGTGCGACGGCAGCCGAGGCAGACCACCCGGCGCAGGCCGCCGTGCAGCTCGACCGCCTCCCGGGTGCCGGCCGCGTGGTGGAGGCCGTCCACGTTCTGGGTGATCACCGCCGTGACGCGCCCCGCCCGGCGCAGCCGTTCCACCGCGTGGTGCCCGGCGTTCGGCCGGGCACCGGCGATCGCGGGCCAGCCGGTGTGGCTGCGCGCCCAGTAGCGGCGCCGCGCGTCCGCGCTGCCGGTGAACTCCTGGTACGTCATCGGGGTGCCGCTGCGGCGCCGGCCGGTGGCGCCGCGGTAGTCGGGGATGCCGGACTCGGTGGACAGCCCCGCCCCGCTCAGCACCACCGCACCGCGCCGGTCCAGCAGCCGGACCAGGGCCTCCAGCCCCTCTCCCGGCGGGCCGGCCTGCCCGTCCGGGTGTTCGAACGCGTCCATGCCGTCGAGGTTAGACCTCCGGCCGGTGGTTCCCGGTCCGGCCGGACGGCTCCCCGCCGGCTCCGATGTCATCGGCCACACCGCCGGCGAAGGCCGTGATCCGCTCCAGGGACGGGGCCCAGCCCCTCGTGGTGTCCACGGCCAGGCAGGGGGCGTCCAGCGCGATCGGCACCCAGGACTCGATCGGCCGCTCGCCCCGTGCGATGCGGAGCAGCAGCTCGCCGTCCGCATGGACGGCACGCGAGGGCGTCTCGGCGGCCCGGCGGGCGATCCGCGCGCGGGCGGTCCCGGGGTCGACGGCACAGCGCACGATGCGCAGGTCGGCGAGGTCGGCGAGCGGCTCCAGACCGGGCCGCCACAGCCGGTCCTGGAAGGCCGCCTCGGCCACCAGGTCCGTTCCCGCGCGCAGGTGGCCCTCGACGGTGCGGAAGAACTCCGTCAGCGTCCGCCGGTCCAGCTCCTCGACCGGCGCCTCACCGGCGGCGGCCATCCGCTCCTTGATCTCGTCCCGGCAGACCAGCGGCCGGCCGAGCGCACCGGCCAGGGCGTGCGCCAGGGTGGTCTTGCCGGCGCCGGGCGGCCCGCTCACGACGAGCAGTCGCGGGCGCCGGTTCGGGGTCGGGAGTCCGGTCGGGGCCGGGAGTCCGGTCGCGGTCGGGAGTCCGGTCGGGGTCGGGTGCCGGTCCAGGGCGGGGAGTCGCGTCATGTCGGGTGAGTCTGCTCCGAGCGGCCGCCGCCCGCCACCTCCCCTGCGGGTGGCGGACGACGGACGGCGGGACCGCGCCGCCGGAACCCGTCGGAGCCGCCCTACCAGTTGACCTTCCTCCCGGGAAACCCGGCCGACGCGGAGGTGAACGACGCCGAACCGCCGGTACAGGAGCAGGTGTCGAAGCCCTCGGCCCGTCCCGCCGCCGGCGCGTTCCGCACCGCCCCCTTCGGCGGCCCCGCCACCGCCCGCGGACGGATCCCGGCGGGCACCGTGCCGGCCCCGGCGGCGCCTCCGCCGGGGCCGTTCCGGGAGGTCACGGGCGGCGTGCCCACGCGGAGATCATCGGGGCGGTGGCGAGGTCCAGCCGACCGGTGGCGACATTGGCCAGGTGGCGGTCGATCTCCTCGTCCGTCGCGAGGCCCTCCCGCACCAGCAGCCCGCGGATCTGCCGGACCGTCGCGTCCTCCAGGACCGTGCAGGCCGGCGAGGTGATCGGGAAGTACGCGTCGGCCCGGACGTCGACCAGCCCCGCCTCGCGCAGCGCCCGGGGCAGCGTGCGTCCGTACGCGAGGTCGGCGCCGCGCCCCGCCATCAGGGTGCGGAAGCCGGACCGCAGCCGGTTGGCGAGGCGTTCCTCGGGGCCGGACTCGTCGGGGCAGAGCAGCGGCTGCAGGGCCGGGTCGGCGTCCTCCAGGAGCAGTCGGCCGCCCGGGCGCAGGGCCCGCACCATCCGGCGCAGGGCCTCGGCGCGGTCGGCGACGTGCACCAGGACCAGCCGGGCGTGCACCAGGTCGAAGCCGCCGGGCGGCGGCGGGTCGGTGGCCACGTCGTGGCGCAGCACCTCGATCACGCCGCCGGCGGCGGGGGCGGTCCAGGAGACGTCGATGTCGGTGGCGACGACCCTGCCGGTCGGGCCGACGCGCTCGGCGAGCCCGAGCGCCACCGAGGGGCCGCCCGCGCCGACCTCCCAGCAGCGCATGCCGGGGCCGATCCCGAGGGCGTCGACGTGCCGGAAGGTCACCGGGTCGAACAGTTCGGCGAGGGCGCCGAACCGGATGCCCGCCTCCGTCTGCCGGTTGTCCAGGAGGTACCCGTGGTCCTTGCCGTGCTCAGCCATGCCGGAATTCTCGCAGCCGCCCGGACATCCGGGCGTGCGGGCCCGGGGAGGGCCCGGGCCGGAGCCGCCCCGCCCTTGTTGACGAAAAGTCAGCAAGTTCGGCGCACCGCCTTGACGGCATGCGGTCACGGTTGGAACGTATGAGCCCGGAAACGCCGCGCGCTCCCCGGTCCCCACCGCTCGGGAGCCGCGAGAGGACGTCTTCTCGCCCCTCACCGAGGAAGAGGTTTTCCCATGCGCTTCAGCCGCCACCTCGTCGCCACCGCCGCCGTCTGCGCGGCCGCCGCGCTCACGTCGGCCGCCGTACCCGCCGCCGCTTCGCCCGGGCCCCTGGCCGCCGGCCCGGTGCTTACCGCCGGCAGCGCGGGCGGCACCGCCGTCGCCGTCGGCGACGCCCTCGCCGCGCCGCTCGCCGCGGGCAGCAAGGCCACCTTCTACTCGACCGCGACCAGCACCACCGGGGTCACCTGCGCCACCTCCCAGCTCTCGGCCTCGGTGCTGGACAACCCGGCGGCGCCGGGCAGCGCGACCGCGTCGCTGACCGGGCTGACCTTCGGCTCCTGTACCGCCAACGTCACCGGGGTCACCTCGGTGCGCAGCCTGACGGTCGGCAACCTGCCCTACGGCGTCACCGTCTCCGACGCGGCCGGCCTGCCGGTCACCCTCAGCGGCGGGTCCGCGGGGACGATCCAGGCCACCGCCGTACTGGACACCTGGTTCGGCACCATCACCTGCTCCTACCAGCTGAGCGGCGCGTTCACCGGAAACGCCGACAACACCGCGCACAGCCTGGCCTTCCGCACCGAGCACTTCGCCAAGAGCGGCGGCTCGACGCTCTGCCCGGCCGACGGCTACTTCTCCGCGACGTACGGCCCGGTCGCCGACACCAGCCGGCCGGGCGGCCCGGCGGTCTTCGTCAACTGACCTCCCCCGTACGGCCGGCGGGACGGGCGCGGCGACCTCGCCGCGCCCGTCCACGCTTCCGTCCACGCTTCCGTCCACGCGCCGCCCACATTTCCGTCCACGTTTCCGTCCACGCGCGCGCCGCCGCCGGAACGCGCCCGGTCTCCGCCCGACCCGGTCGGCACTCGGTGCCAACCGGTAGCGGAGCCTCCAATTCCTTGACAGCTCATACGAATTATCACCACCATGGGCGGTGGTCGCCGCGGGCCCCGGCCGACCGCCCCCCACCACCCACCGAAGGAGACAGACATGCGGAAGATGACGACCCGTAAGTCCGGCACCGTCGCGCTGACCGGCAACTCCCGCCGGCTCTGGATCGAGTGGTGCTGGTAACCCCGGCGCACCACTGACACCGGTGGCGCGCCGGGGCATCCCGTGTGCTCCGGCACGCCACCGCACAGCCGGGGCCCCGGTGCGCCACCGGGCGGCCGCGGTCCCGGAACGACGGCCCGCGGCGGGCCCGTCGACACGAGGAGGGGATGGGTCGAGCATGCGACACGTCTGGCTGGAGGCGGCACTGCCCCGGGACCGGAACGCGGCGGCCGCCGGAGCCGAAGGGCTCCTGGGCTCCTTCGACTGCCGGGTCTGGCGGCGCGGGCCCTACGGCGGGGTCGGCGAGTTCGTCCGCCACCTCGTCCTCGACCAGGGCCGCTCCCCGCTGGTGGACCGCCACCAGGTCGAACTCCTCAGCGCGGTAAGGGACTTGGAGCCCTCGATGCCGTGGGCCGCCGAGGCCGTCGCGGCCCTGGACGTCGCCGACGTCCAGATCAGGTTCCACCCGGCCCGACGCACCCGCCACCTCGCCTACGGGATAGGCGAGTTCGTCGCCGCCTGGTCGGCGGGCCGACGGACACCGACCGCCGTCGTGCTCGACCGGGTGGACGAGGCGGACGCCACCACCGTCGAACTCGTCGACACCCTGCTGCGGCGCGTCGACCCGTCCCGGCTGAGGCTGTACGTCGGCGGCGCCTCGCTGCCCGACGCGCTCGCCGCGACCGTCGCCGAGTACGCCCGGCCGCTCCCCGTCACCCCGTCCCGGCCGGCCCCCGAGGACACCGCCCCTGCCCACGGCCCCGCCTGGCACGACGAGCGCGCCGACGCCCTGGCCGCGACCGGCGAGTGGTCCTGGCGACTCGGCGCGATCCCCTACCACCGCGAACGCGGCACCCGCCCGGCCACCGACGGCGTCGACGCACTGCGCACCGCGCTCGCACTGGCCCTGCGCAGCGGCTTCTACGAGCACGCCGTCCGGCTCGCCGAACGCGGCCTGCCGCTGGTCACCCCGGCGGGCGACACCCGGAACTGGTGGGCCCTCACCACCATGCTCGCCACCGCGCTGACCGCTCTGGACCGCCCGGCCGAGGCGCTCGCGCTCTACGACCGGGCCCGGCAGCTCACCGACGAGCCGAGGATCCACCTGTCCGCGGCCTACTCCACCGCCATGCTCCACGCCCGCCACCTGCCCGAGCCCGCCCGGGACCTCACCGCCGCCCGCACCTGGCTGGACCGCGCCATCGCCCTCACCGGGCAGATCGACGACCCCCGCGAACGCACCGTCACCACCGTCTTCCACCGCCAGGGCCTCGCCCTGCTGGACAGCCGGGCCGGCGACCACACGGCGGCGCTGCGCACGGTCGAGGACGGCCTCGCGCGGCTCGCCGAGACCCTGGCCCCCGGCGAACGCCCCCAGGACCGCGCCCGGTTGGTCCACAACCGGGCCCAACTGCACCTCGCGCTGGGCGATCCGGCCCGCGCACTCGCCGACCTCGACACGGTGATCGCCCAGGACCCGCAGAACGCCGAGTACTACGTCGACCGGGCCGCCCTCCACCGGGCCACCGGCCGGCCGGACGACGCGATCGCCGACTACGGCACCGCGATCCGCCTCGGCCCGCACCTGCCCGAGGCGTACTACAACCGCGCCGAGACCCACACCGACCTGGGCCGGCCGGAGGCGGCACTGGCCGACCTCGACCGGACCCTGCGGATCGACCCCGACCACCTCGACGCCCTGGTCAACCGGGCCGGCCTGTACCTGGACGAGGGCGAACTCGACCTCGCCGAACGCGACGCCCACGCGGGCCTGGAGCTGTCCCCCGGCCAACCGCACCTGCTCTGCGTGCTCGGCCTGGTCGCGTCCGAACGCGGCCGCCTCCCCGAGGCCGAGGCGCTGCTCACCCGGGCCGTCGAACACTCCCCCGCCCTGCCGACCGCCTGGGCCAACCGCGCGACGATCCGCTTCGAACGCGGCGACGTCCCCGGTGCCGTCGCCGACCTGGACCGCGCCATCGCACTGGACCCCGACCCCGTCGCCCTCTTCAACCGGGGACTCGCCCACCGCCGACTCGGCGACCCGGCCGCCGCCGTCCGGGACTTCACCCGCGCCCTCGCCACCGACCCCGGGCCCGACCCGGAACTGCGCGCCGAACTGCTCCGCGAACGGGCCGCCTGCGCCCCGGCGTCCGCGCCGCCGCAAGGCCCGCCGCTGCAAGGCCCGCCGCCCGGCCCCTGACGGGCGCCGGGCGCGCGGTGGAGAATCGCCCCATGCGCATCCTGATCGTCACCACCGGCTCCCGCGGCGACGTCGCCCCGTTCACCGGCCTGGGCCGCCGCCTGGAGGACGCCGGGCACCGGGTCGCCGTGCTCGCCCATCCGGCCTTCGCGCCGCTGGTCGAGTCCTGCGGACTGGAACACCGCCCCCTGCCGGGGGACCCGGAGGAGCTCATCCGCGCCAGGGCCCGCGCGACGTCCCCGGCGGAGACCCGCGCGCTGATGACCGCGTACGTGGACGGGCTCGCCGACGGCGTGGCGGACGCCGTCGGCGGGGGCGGAACCGACCTGCTGCTCACCGCCTTCGCCCCGTCCCCGCTGGCCCTGACGGCCGGTGACGCCCACGGCGTTCCCGTCCTCGGCACCTACCTCACGCCCGCCTTCGCCACCACGGAGTTCCCGCTGCCCGGCCCCGGCGCCGACCGGGACCTGGGGCCGGCGGGCAACCTCGCCGCCGGCCGCGAGCGGCTCCGCGGCGCGGAGCGGCTGTTCTCCGGCGCCGTGGCCCGGCTGCGCGAGCGCCTCGGCCTGCCCGGCGCGGCGGCGCCGGAACCGCTCGGCCGCATCCGTCCCGTCGTCCACGGCTACAGTCCCCTGCTCCTGCCGCGCCCGGCCGACTGGCCGGCCCCGGTCGACGTGGCGGGCTTCTGGTGGCCCGCCCGGCCGCAGGGCTGGCAGCCCCCGGCCGAACTCGTCGACTTCCTCCAGGCCGGTCCGGCACCGGTGTTCATCGGGTTCGGCAGCATGGCCCCGGGCGAGGGCGCGCGGCTCGGCGAACTGGTGACGGCGGCCGTACGGCGGGCCGGTGTGCGCGCGGTCGTCCAGGCCGGCTGGGCCGGGCCCGCGGCGACGGGCGACGACGTCCTCTCCATCGGCGACCTCCCCCACGACTGGCTGTTCCCCCGCACGGGCGCCGTCGTCCACCACGCCGGGGCGGGCACCACCGGCGCCGCACTGCGCGCCGGGGTCCCCGCCGTGACGGTGCCCGTCATGGCCGACCAGCCGTTCTGGGCGGCACGGCTGCACCGGCTGGGCGTCGCCCCGCCGCCCGTGCCGTTCGAGGAGCTCACCGCCGAACGCCTCGCCGACGCGATCACGGCCGCCCTGGCCGAACCGCTCCGCCGCCGCGCGGCCGCCGTGGCCGGGCTCATGACGGGCGAGGACGGCGCCGCCGCCGTCCTCGCCCGCATCGCCCGGATCGACGCCACGCCCGCCCGCTGAGGCCACCGCCCGCTGAGGCCCGACGGCTCCGACGGCTCCGGAGAAACCGGGTACCGGCGTGGCGATGAGTCTTCCGGCCCCCGCCGGTCTACACCTCGACGGAAACGACCGCACTCACCGGGAGCACAGCCATGGGCCTCATCCACATCGAACTGTTCGCGACCCTCGACCTCGTCGGGCAGGCGCCCGGCGGCCCCGACGAGGACCCGGTGGGGTTCCCGTTCGGCGGCTGGCAGGCACCCCTGATGAGCGAGGTCACCGGGGCGCAGATCAGCGCCGCGTACGAGGGCACGGACGCCCTCCTGCTCGGCCGCCGGACGTACGAGATCTTCGCCGCCTACTGGCCGCACCAGAAGGACGGCGAGATCGCCGAGCTCTTCAACCGCGTCCCGAAGTACGTGGCCTCCCGCGGCGAGCCCGACCTCCCGTGGGCCGGATCCACGCGGCTCGGCCCCGACCTGGCCGCCGAGGTGCGCGCGATCCGCGACCGGCACCGCGACGTGAAGGTCGTCGGAAGCCTGGACCTGGTGCAGAGCCTCCTGCGGGAGAAGCTCTTCGACCGCCTCGACCTGTGGGTGCACCCGATCATGCTCGGCGTCGGCAAGAAGGTGTTCGACGGCGGCACGGTCCCCACGAACCTCACGCTCCTCGAACCGCCGGCGGCCGCCCCGCAGGGCACCGTCCACCTCCGCTACGGGCTCGCCGACGGCACCCCCGCGACGGGCGACATGAGCGCACCCGACCGCGGCCTCGGCCACGGCGGATCCCGGTGATCCGGTGACCACCGTCCACGCCAACGGGGTCGCCCTGGGCATCGAGTCCTTCGGTGACCGCGGCGCGCCCCTGGTCCTGCTCGCCGGCGGGCCGACGATGCTCTCCTGGCCCGACGCGCTGTGCGAACGCCTCGCCGCCGGCGGGCGCCGCGCGGTGCGCTACGACCTGCGCGACAGCGGGGAGTCCACCACGGCGGACCCCCGGGCCCCCGCCTACACCCTGCGCGACCTCGCCGAGGACGCGGCGGCCCTCGCCGACGCCCTCGGCGGGGCACCCGCCCACCTCGCCGGGACCGGCGTCAGCGGGATGGTCGCCCAGGTGGCCGCGCTCGACCACCCGGGCACCTTCTCGGCCCTCACCCTGGCCGGCACCCGCCCGGTCGCCCCGGGCCCGCCCGACGACGACCTCCCCGACCACGACCGGGCGACCATGAGCCGCCTGTTCGCCCGCCCCACGCCCGACTGGGCCGACCGCGGGGCCGTCGCCGAGTTCGCCGCCACCAGCGCGGAGATCCTCGGCGACGACCCCGCCACCGCCCGCACGACCGCCGCACGCGTCTGGGACCGCACCCCCGGCACCGCGCCCCCGGTCCAGACGGCCAACCAGCTCGGCACGGTGTTCGCCGCGCTCGACTGCACACCCCGCTGGCGCGAACGCCTGCCCGACATCGAGGTCCCCACCCTCGTCGTCCACGGCCGCCACAACCGCTTCTTCCCCCTCGGCAACGCCGAGGCACTCGCCCGCGAAATCCCCGGGGCGCGGCTGCTCGTCCTCGACCACGCCGCCACCACGATCCCCACCACGGCACTCGCCGAGGTCACCGACGCGATGCTCGCCCTCGGCTGACCCACACCGGGCGGGGGCGGCACTCCCCACCCCCGCCCGCCCGCTCGGGCCAAGACACGGTGCCCGCGCGCCCGCCCCTTCGGTGGCACAGGTGGTCCGTCCGCTCGCTCCTCGGCCGATGTGCGGCTGCCCCCCTGGGCCGCGAGGGCGTTGGCCGCACGGAAGGACTCCGGAAATCCCGCGGCGCGGGAACCCGAGGGCCGAAACGGCGCATGCCGGCGTTCGGCCCGAGGCGGGGGTGGGGATAACCCCACCGCTGCTCCGCCGGGAGCCTCCATGGTCCGCCGCAGCCGCCGTTCCTAGCCTGGGTCGGGTCGATGACCAGCGACGATCCGCGAGGGAAGGCACCGCCATGGCACGCCGCCACGACCGTTCCGCGTACGGGCCGAACGGGCCCGTCGACCCGGGTCCGGCCGCGATCGGGTTACGGGCGGCGCGACCCGGTCCGGTGGCCGCCCCGTTCGCCACGCGCCGGGTGGGGGCGGCGGCGTGAGCAACGGACTCGCGCGGGCCTCGGTGCGCTTCCGGCCCGCCTCCTTCGCGGGGACGTTCATCGCCCTGCTCTTCGGCGCGGCGGTCATCATGGCCTGCGGCACCATGCTGCAGACCGGTATCACCGCCACCGTGCCGCCGGTGCGGTACGCGAACGCGCCGGTCGTCGTGGCGGCCGAGCCGGACGTCGAGATCGTCCGCAGGGTCAACAAGAAGGTGAAGACCGTCGACCGGCCGGTCTCCGACCGGGCCCGGGTGGACGCCGCCCTGGCCCGGCGGATCGCCGCGCAGCCGGGGGTGGCGGCGGCCCGCGCGGACTCCGCCTTCCCGGTCCAGCCGGGCCCGGCGACCCCGGCGCTGACGGGGCGCGGGTACGCGGCGCTCGGCATCGCGGGCGGCGCGGACACCCTGGTCGAGGGCCGTGCGCCCGGCGAAGGCGAGGTCGTCCTCGACGCCGCCACCGCGCGCGCCGCCCGCCTCGTCCCGGGCGCGAGCCTGGACCTGGTCGCGCCCGGCGGCGGTGGCACCTACCGGATCTCCGGCCTGGCCGCGCCGCAGAACGCCGGCCCCACAGCCTGGTTCGCCGACGACGCGGCCGGCCGGCTCTCCGGCCACCCCGGCCGCGTCGACGCCATCGCCGTCCAGCCCCGCGAAGGCGTCGGGGCCGAGGACCTCGCCCGGCAACTGCGCGACGCGCTGCGCGACACCGCCGGCCGGGCGGACGCCGGGGAGTCCCGGCCCGCGGCCTCCCCCACCGGGGTCAGGGTGGTCACCGGCGAAGCCCGGGGTTCCGTCGAGAAGCCGTCCCTCGGGGACGGCCGTACCCTGCTCATCGCGATCGGCGGTTCCTTCGGCGGCACCGCGACCATGACGGCGGTCTTCGTCGTGGTGTCCACGATCGCACTGGCCGTCGGCCAACGGGCCCGGGAGTTCGCCCTGTTGCGCGCGGTCGGCGCGACGCCCCGCCAGATCCGGCGCACCATCGCGACGGAGGCGGTGCTGGTGGCTCCCCTCGCCGGGGTGCTGGGCCTCGTCCCGGGTGTGGCGCTGGCCCGCTGGTGGTTCGACGGCCTGACCGAGCGCGGCGCCGTCCCCGCGGGCGTCGAGCTGGACGTCGGCCCGCTTCCCGCGCTCGTGGCCGTCGCCACCTGTCTGCTCGCCGCGCTGGCCGCCGGTCATCTCGCCGCGCGTCGGCCCTCGAACCTGCGGCCCGGCCAGGCGCTCGGCGAGGCGTCGGTGCCGCCGGGGCGCGTGGGCGTGGTGCGCACCCTGCTCGGCCTGGTGGCCGTCGTCGGCGGCGTGGTGCTGGCCGTGGTGGCGGCCGGGATGAGCGGCGAGAACGCCGCGAACACCGCGCTGGGGGTGGTCATGTGCTTCCTGGCGGCGATCGCCCTGCTCGGCCCGTGGGTGGCCCGGGTCGCCGCCGGGGTGCTCGGGCTGCCGCTGCGGGCGGGTGCGGGCGGCGCCGCCGGTGCGCTGGCCGCCGACAACGCCCGCGCCAACGCCCGCCGGCTGACCTCCGCGTTCACGCCCATCGCGATGGTGACCGCGTTCTGCGGCACGATGCTGTTCATCCAGAGCAGCGTCCAGCACGCCACCGGCGCCCAGGTGCGCGACGGGATCACCGCCGACCACGTGCTCGGCTCCACCGGCCCCGGTCTGCCCGCCGCCACCGCCGAGCAGGCCGCCCGGGTGCCCGGTGTCGACGCCGCGGTGGGGGTGCTGCGCACCGGCGCCGTCTACCGTTCCGACGGCAAGCTCCGCTCCGCCGGCGTGCTCGGTGTCTCCGGTGACCCGGCGAAGCTGTCCAGGGTCCTCGACCTGGGGGTGCGGTCCGGTTCGCTCGCCGACCTCGCACGGGGTGCCGACACCGTCGCCCTCGACACGGCGCTCGCCGGCAAGCTCGGCCTCAAGGCCGGTGACCGCGCTTCCTTCTGGCTCGGCGACGGCACCCAGGCGCAGTTGACGGTCGTCGCCACGTACGAGCGCGGCCTCGGCTTCGGCCAGTTGGTCGTGCCCCGGGCGGCCGTCGCCGCGCACGCCGCCGTGGCCTTCGACAGCCAGGTCCTGGTCGCGGACGCCCCCGGCGCGGACCGGGCCGACGTCGCCGCCCGGCTGGCGGCGCTCCCCGTCGGCACCTCCGGCACCGGAACCACCGCGCCCGGCACGACCGGCACGGTTGCCACCGCCGGCGGGCTCACGGTGGCCGACCGCGCCGGATACGTCGCGCAGACCGACCGCAGGCGTGCCGCCGGTGACTGGGCGAACTCCGTGATGGCGGGCGTGCTCGGCGGCTTCGCGGCGATCACCGCCGCCAACACCCTGGTGATGACCGTCCTGGACCGCCGCCGCGAAGTCGCCCTGCTGCGCCTCGCGGGCGCCACCCGCCGTCAGGTGCGCGGCATGATGCGCTGGGAGGCCCTGCTGGTGGCCGCGGCCGGGCTGCTGCTGGGCAGCGCGATCGCCTGGATCACCCTGGTGCCGATCGCCCGCGGCCTGGCCGGAACGGCCCCGTACGTCCCGCCGGGCACCGCCCTCTCGCTGGCCGGCGCCGCCGTGCTGCTCTGCCTCGCCGCGACGGCCCTGCCGGCCCGGGTCCTGCTGCGCACCCGACCGCTCGCGGCGGACGGCTGAGCCGCCGTCGGGGCCGCGGCGGCGGCAGGGCGGCGGCCGCCCCGGCGGGGGCTACGGGATCCTCCACCGGTGCGGATGCTCCGGCCCGGTGGGGGCGGGCGAAGACGTTCAGCTGCCCGTGGCTGCCGAGGACGGGTTCGGACACGCCGCCCCGGCGCCGGCTTCGCTAGGCCGTGGCCCGCCGGACCCGGTAGTTCCAGCGCGTGAGCGACCGGACGACGGTGGCGGCGCCGGCGGGGTTGGCGCTGTGGACGTGGACCGTGCCGATCCGGAAGGGCCGTCCGCGGAAGGCCGCCTCCTCCAGGAGGGTCACCACCGGCATGATGCTGTCGTCGCCGCCGAGGTCGTGGTCGAGCCAGAGCTCGTCGATGTACCCGTCGCGGTGTTCCCGCAGGAGCTCGACGCCCTCGCGGCTGGTGCGGGCGATCCGGGTGGCCCGGGGCAGCGGCCGGAGGTCGTCGATGCCGAGGACGACGGGCGTCGGCGCGGTCGGGGTCTCTGTCACCTGGTCATCGTCCCAGGAGCGCGGCCGCGCGTTCGGTGATTTTTCGATCGACCGTACGGCTCGGCGCGGCCGGCGTCCTGGGCGGGCGGTGGTGCCCGGTGTCACGGTGTGCGCTGCAGTCCCTGGGCGGAGGCACCGTCGGCGGCGGCGGGGACGGCGGTGGCAGAGGCGGCGGTGCGCGCCATCGGGGCCGTGGCCCCCACCGGGGCACCGCTGGCGGGACGGCCGGCGGCGGGCCGGCCGGCGGGCGCGGCCGGGCGCAGCAGGACGGCGCAGGTGAGGGCGGCCAGCAGGGCGAGCGAGGCGGACACGATCAGGCAGAGCCGGAGGCCGTCGAGGAAGGAGCCGCCGAGCGCGCTCAGGGCCGGTCCGGTGGCGGCCCCCAGGTCGAGCCCGGCCACGGCGCCGAGCCCCTGCTCCCGGGCGACTTCGAGGACGTGGCCGCCGGTCTCGGCGGGCACTCCGGCGTCGGCGAGGCGGTCGGGCAGGGCGCCGAGGGCGCGGGTGGTCAGCAGGGCGCCGAGCACGGCCGGGCCGAGGGCGCCGCCGAGCTGGCGGAAGGCGTTGTTGCCCGCGGCGGCCATGCCGGCCAGGTGGTGCGGGACGGAGGAGACGGCGGAGGCCGTCATCGGGGTGAGGACGGCGCCGATGCCCAGGCCGAGCAGGACCAGGCGCCAGGCGAGCGACCCGTAGGAGGTGCCGGCGTCGATGCCGCTCAGCGACAGCAGCGAGCCGGCCATCACCACCAGGCCGGTGGTGATCATGACCCGGGGGGACACCCGGTGCATCAGCCGGCCGACGGGGATGCCCGCGACCAGGGACGTCCCGGACACCAGGACCATCCGCAGTCCGGCCTCCAGCGTGGTCAGGTGCTGCACCAGGCCGAAGTACAGGCTCAGGACGAAGAAGAAGCCGATCAGCCCCAGGAAGCTGACCATGGCGACCAGGGAGGTGGCGGCGAAGGCGGGGCTGCGGAACAGGGCCGGGTCGAGCATCGGGCTGCCGCTGCGGCGCTCCACGAGGACGAACGCGACGGCGCTGACGGCGCCGAGCACCAGGGCCGACACCACGTGGGGCGTGCCGAAGCCGTCGGCGCCGCCCTCGATCACGCCGTAGACGACGGCGGTGACGGCGACGGCCGCGGTGATCTGCCCGGGCCAGTCGAGCCGCCGGCCGTGCGGCGCCCGCGAGTCGGGGAGCAGGAAGGCCGCGACGACCAGCACGACCAGGGACACCGGGACGGGCAGGAGGAAGATCCAGCGCACCCCGACGTGCTCCAGCAGTACCCCGGCGATCAGCGGTCCCATGGCCAGCGAGGCCAGCATGGACATCGCCCACAGGCCGATGAACCTGCCGCGCTCGCGGTGGTCGGGGACCGCGTGGCTGATCAGGGCCAGCGTGGTGGGCAGCAGCGCCGCCGCGCCCAGGCCGGAGGCCGCCTGCCCGACCCACAGCGACTGCACCGAGTCCGAGCCCAGCGAGACGGCCGCGCCCAGTGCGCAGAAGGCCATGCCCACCTGGAACACCCGCTTGCGGCCGTGGACGTCGCCCCACACCCCGGTGGTGAGGATCAGCGCGGCCATCGGCAGCACGAACGCGTCCGACACCCAGGACAGTTGGGAGGTCGAGGCGCCCAGCGTCCGCTGGATCGCCGGCAGGCTCACCGACACGGTCGTCACGGGAAGGTAGGCGACGAAGACGCCCAGGCAGGCCATGACGAGCGTGACGCCTCGTCCGGCCCCGGGGCGCTGCACCGTTGCGGAGTTCATGGGGGGTGGTTCCTTCGACTGCGGGATGCCGCGCGGGCACCGGATGCTGTGTGGGCGCGGACCAGCTTCGCCTCGGAGGACGAGAAATCCACAAGCGATCCGAGCCGGTGCGGAACAACCTCCACCAGGGCGCGCCTCCGTGCGAGGATTCTTCCGTGTATGACGACCTGGACGGCAAAATCATCCACGGGCTCCACTGCGCCCCCCGCACCTCGTTCCGCCACCTCGGCGAGATCGTCGGAGTGTCCGAACAGACCGTGGCCCGCCGCTACAACGCGCTGCGCCGCGACGGGGTCATGCGCGTCGTCGGGCTGAGCAACCCGGCCGCCCACGGGCGGGCGGAGTGGATCGCGCGGCTGCGGTGCCGCCCGGACGCCGCGGGGCCCGTCGCCGACTCCCTCGCCCGCAGGCCCGAGGTCGGCTACGCCAGCATCGCCTCCGGCGGGTCGGAGATCATCTGCACCATCCGCTCGGCGGCCCGCACCGGGCGCGACGACGTCCTGCTGCGGCAGCTTCCGAAGGCCGCCTCGATCCTCGACATGAGCGTGGACCTCCTCATCCACCCGTTCGGTCCCCCGGGCCCGGGCGGCTGGGCCGGCGGCCGGCAGTCCCTCACCGACGATCAGGTGCGGCGGCTGACGGCGGAGCGCCCCGTGCCCGCCGGGCCGGTGCTCGCCCCGACCGACGAGGACCGCCCCCTCTTCGAGGCCCTGGCGGAGGACGGCCGGGCCTCCCACACCCGCCTCGCGGAGGCCACCGGCTGGTCGGCGGCCCGGGTCGCCCGCCGGCTGGAGGCGCTGGAGGCCGCCGGTTCCCTCCTGTTCGGCATCGACATCCTGCCCGAACGCCTCGGCTACGAGCTCAACGCCATCCTGTGGCTCCAGGTCGACCTGCCCGCACTCCACCGGATCGGCGAGGAACTCGGCCGGCACGACGAGTGCGCCTTCGTCGCCGCCACCAGCGGCCGGCACAACCTCATGGCCGTCGTCATCTGCCGGGACACCCCCGCCTTCTACCGCTACCTCAGCGGCCCCCTGGCCGGCGTCGAGGGCATCCGGGGCTACGAGATCAGCGTCCGCGCCCGCCGCCTCAAGCAGTCCGTCTCCCTCATCCACCACGGACGGCTGGTCCACCCCACGCTGGGCTGACGCGAGCGGGCGCGGACCGTCTTGCCGACGCCGTCGCCGACGCGTCAGCATGGGCTGCCGGTACCCCGCGGCCGTACGGCCCGGAACGACACGGCCCGGAACGACACGGCGGCACCGCACGGCACGGCTCGGCACGAAGCAAGCGGACAGTCCACCCAGGAGCGGAGCAGATGACCTCATCCGAGACCTTCCCGGCCTTCCACTCGACCCCCGGCGCCGCCACCCGGGCCCCCGACGGAGCGCCGGTAGCGGCCGAAGGGCGGGTTGAGGAGCCGGCCGGGGGACCGGCCGTGCCGCCCTGGCTGGCCCAGGTCGCGGAGGCGCTGTCCGACGGCATGGACGCCGATGCGGCGAGGGCCTGGGCGCGCCGGGTGCACCGGGAGGTGGAGCGGCTGGACGGCAGGGTGCCGTTCAGCGTGGTCCACGACTGGTACTGCTCCGCCGTCGGCCCGCTGCTGGCCGAGGCGAGTGCGCGGCTCGGCGGGTCCACCGCCCCGCACCGGGCCGTCCTGGCCCTGCACGAGAAGGCCGTGGACGGCGGCCCGGTCGACGAGGGCACGTGGCGCGCGGCGCTCGAACCGGGGCTGCGGGAGCTCTACCGCCACGCGTACCCCAGCGCCGAGGCCCACGCGGCGGCGGCCGCGGCGGCCGGCGCCTACGCGCTGGCGAACGGCTACGACGAGGCCGAGGCCGCCCGCTTCGGCGAGACCTACGCGGAGCTCAACACCACGGCCAACGTGCGCTCCCACACCGACGCGAACGCCCTGGCCAACGCCGCCGCGATGGCGGCCGCCTACGCGGCGGCGGACCCGGCCGCCTACGCCGCGACCTGGCCGGCCGCCCGGGTGCGCGCGGTGGTGCGGTTCCACGCCGACCGGAACGACGATCGGGGCGAGCGCGCCGCCTGGGCTCGGCTGGCCGAAGGACTCGCCGACGGCCTGGCCCGCGCGGACGCCGCCTGAGCCCGGCCGGCCGGTACCCGCTCGGGTGCCGGCCGGTCCGGCTCAGCCCTTGAGCGGCCCGCCGTTGATGGCGACCCGGCGGCCGTAGCGGGTGTGCGGGTAGTAGTCGTACGTGGCATGGTGCTGGACGCAGCGGTTGTCCCAGAACACCAGCGTGTTCGGGGTCCAGCGGATCCGGCAGGTCAGCATCGGCCGCTGGGCGGGCAGCGCGCAGAGCAGGTCGAGCAGGGCCCGGCTCTCGTCTGCCGACAGCTGGGGGATGCGCGCGGTGTAGGCCTTGTTGACGTAGAGGATCCTGCGGTCGGTCTCGGGGTGGCGCACCACCAGCGGGTGCTCGTTCTTGGGGATCACGTATCCCGGCGGCGGGGTGTAGCCCTGGAAGGCGACGAGGCCGTCGTGCACCGCGGTGAGGCCGTCGAGCAGTCCGCGCATCGTCGGGGAGAGCATCTCGTACGCCAGGTGCATGTTGGCGAACATGGTGTCGCCGCCGCTGCCCGGTTCCGGCACCCTGGTGATGTAGAGCATCGACCCGAGGGAGGGTTCGGCGTCGGCGGTGCCGTCGGCGTGCCAGCCGTTGCCGGCGACGTTCTCGGCCTCGGCGCCGGTGCTGATCTCCAGGACGTACGGATCGGCGTCCACCGGCGGCGGGTTGACGGGGCGCAGTTCGCCGAAGTGGCCGGCGAAGCGCTTGTGGTCCTCGTCCGTCAGGTGCTGGTCGCGGAGGACGAGGACGTGGTGGTCGAGGAACGCCCGCTTCAGCTCGGCCAGTTGCTCACCCGACAGCTCCTGGGAGAGGTCGACGCCGGAGACCTCGGCGCCGATCACCGGGGTGACCGGGTCGACCGTGATGGTCCGGTACTCCGGGGCGGGCCTGGTGGTGACGGCCCTGACGGCGTCCAGTTCGTACTGCTCCATGACGTGCTCCTGTGATGGGGGACTCGGTGTCGTCACAGCCCGCGGGCCAGCAGGTCCGCGAGGACCAGCCGGCCGAAGGCCAGGTTGCCGTGGATGGCGTCGTCGGCCTCGCAGAACTCGGGGCGCTGGAAGCCGTCCGGTCCGGTGGTGCGGGCGCGGAGGTCGACGAGTTCGACGCCGAGATCGTCGAGCGCGCGGCGGACCGTCTCCTGCGCGGCCGTGAACACCACCGGGTCGGACTGCTCCGGCACCCGCTGCGGCGGCAGCACCGCCAGCACCCGCAGGCCGAGGGCGAGGGCGTGGCGGTAGAAGGCCAGGGCGTCGCGCACGCTCGCGCGGACGACGGCGTCGAACAGCGGGCCGCCGAGGAAGCCCGGGGGGAAGCCGCCGTCGCGGCGGCGGTGGAGGTGCCAGTTCTCCCGGGTGGCGACGAAGTGCGAGCTGAGGCCGAAGGTGCACACCAGCGGGACGGCGAGGCGGCCGAGCCCGTCCACGTCCAGCTCGGCCAGGAAGCCCCGGTAGTACGCGTCGGCCTCGGCCTTGCGGAACACCACGTCGTGCCCGCGCGGTTCGAAGAAGTCGTCGGTGAACTCGCGCCCGGCGCCGATCGGACCGCCCTGGAAGGGGATCCGGGCGGCCTTCGCGGCCCGTCCGATCGGGCCCGCGTGCGAGTCGCCGAGCAGCAGGAACCTAGCGGGGGCGGTAGTAGTCGAGGACGGCGTCGTCACAGGTGTCCACCTCCTTCGGCTCCGCCACCGGCGCACCGGTGCGGACCGGCCGTGGACCGGCCTCGGTCCGCGTCAGCCCGGCCATGAAGTGCCGCATGACGAACTCGACGCCCTCGGGCGTCACTTCGCGCAGGTTCGACGCGTAGAACCTGCTCCGGAACGGGAGTCCGGTGATGAGCTCGTACGACGGGAAGTAGTCGACGTCGTCGAGGTCCTGGGTCAGCTGGCCGGCCACCGTCCGCAGCAGCGACTTGGCGTAGGTGTTGACGGTGAGCGCGTGGCCGCCGGTCGCGGTCGCGGTCAGCGGATGCGGCGAGACGGTCAGCAGGACCCGCAGCCGCGGGTTGGCCTCGCGGGCCAGTGCCACGGCGTCCGTCAGGTCGCGGCGGACCTCGTCGAAGGTGAAGTGGTGGAGGACGTGGCGGTCCGGGTCGAAGGTGCCGCGCACGGTGCCGGGGCAGGACGGGAGGACGGTGCCGTCGGCGCGGTCCAGCCACGCCTCGGCCAGCCCCATGGTGAACACCAGGCAGCCGGCCTCGGTGACGGCCTCCCGGATGGCGGCGAGGGTCGTCTCCCGGGCCGCCAGCACCTCCTCCACGGAGGCGTGGCCGCCGGGTTCCACGGACGGGCGGCAGGGGTCGTGGTACCGGCCCTCCTCCGGCCACGCCCAGGCGGGCGGCGTCGAACGGCCGAAGGCCCAGGAGAGCCACTGCCGCAGCACGGCGGGGGTGTAGATGTTCCCGGTGCGGAACGAGAACACCCCGTAGTGGCGCGCCCGGCGCTCCTCCTCGGTCAGCCCCGGCGGGGCCGGCTCCGCGTCGTACCAGTTCATGCCCCGCTCCAGCAGGGCACGGCCGATGTGCGCGGCGAAGCAGGAGCCCGCGGTGAGGATCGGGTCGTCCTGCCCGATCGCGAACGCGGGCGTCCACAGGTCGTCGATGGCGAGCGGGTCCGGCTCGGCCACGGCGGTGCGCCAGAACGAGCGCGCCGGTAGGGACTGGTAGGGGTTCACGAGGGGTGGTCTCCGATGGTCGGGCGGGGGCGGAGGTCGGACGTGGTGGTGACGCCGGTGGTGGTAGCGACGGTGGTGGTGACGCCGGTGGTGGCGGCACCGGAGGACGGGGCGTCCGGTGCGGGCCGGGGCCGCGCCGGGGTCACGCCCCGGGGCGGCCGCCGCGGCCCCTGGCCGTGTCGTCCGACGCCGGGTCCGTGACCGCCGGGTCGGTCACTGCCGCGTCGGTCACCGCCGCGTCGGTCACCGCCGCGTTGATCGCGGCCGCCACCGCGTGCGCGTGGGGCGGGCGGACGATGCCGTAGTGCGTCGTGTCGAGCCGGTGCCAGGTGCTGGGTTCCGGGAGGTGCGGGCGCCACAGCTCCCGCTGCCGCTCCGGTGGCACCGGTGCCGGCAGCCCTTCCACCGGCCGTTCGGCCAGCCAGATTCGACTGGGCGTGGCGCTGAGCAGCGGCATCCGGTACCCGGCCATGCTCCGCAGGTTGGCCCGGCAGCACCGGACCAGGCGTTCGGCGTAGCCCTGCGCCTCGGGACCGGCGGCCGCCGCTCCGCCCTGCCCGAGCTCGTGCGCGAACACCGCCTGGAGCCGGGCGTCGTCGTGGTCCCGGTAGAGCTCGCCGGCCCCGGGCGGCGGCGGATCGATCAGGTGGACGCCGTGGACCGGCCGCCCGATCGCCTCCGCCTGCGCGGCCATCCCCATCACCGCCCAGGCCCCGAAGGACCAGCCGGCCAGGTGCAGCCGCCGGGTGTCGTCCGGGAAGCGGGCGCGCAGGGCGGCGGCGTAGCGGTGTGCCCGCTCGGCCAGCGTCCAGTCGGCGGTCCCGGGCCGTTCCAGCGCGGGGTCGGCGATCAGGCAGACGGTCAGCCGGGGGTCCAGCGCCGACACCAGGGACCGGTAGGCCTGGATGTCGCCGCCGACCGGGTGCACCAGGCAGAGCACGTCGTCCCCGGTGCCGTGCTGCCAGGTCTCCGGGACGACGCCCTCGGTGACGACGGCCCGGCCGGGTGCCGCCTCGGACAGGCGGGCCAGGATCTCGGTGAGGCAGACCCGGTGGCTGAGCCGTGACAGCTCCAGCTCGACGTCGAAGTGACGTTTCACCACGCCGATCAGGTCGAGCAGGGTCAGCGAGTCGACGCCCAGGTCGTAGAGCGGGGCGTCGGGGTCGAGGTGGTCGAGGTCCAGCCAGTCGCACAGCCAGTCGCGGAGCAGGACGGCCGCGTCCCCGCCCACCGCGTCGGCCGCCGTCGGGTCTCCGGCGGACACCGAGGCGGTGGACACCGAGGCGGTGGGCACCGACACGGTGGGCACCGACGCGACGGGCGCCGTGGACGCGGGAGGAGCGGCAGGAGCGGTCGGCACCAGGGCCGGGGCCTCGGGCGCCGCGTAGAACGCGCGGGACTCCCGGAGGTCGGTGGTGGAGACCAGCACCTGCGGCAGCCGCAGTCCCATCGCCCGCGCGAACACCCGCGTGCCCTCGGCCACCGTCAGCCCGACCGACAGGTGCGCCCGGTGACGGGAGTCGGCCAGCGGCGCGCGCAGCGCCATCCCGGCCTCGCTCCACACGTCCCAGTTCACACCGAGCCGGACCGTGGTCTCGGCGTCGTCGGCCCGGTACTGGGCGAACCCGTCGAGCAGGCTGTTGGCGGCCGCGTAGTCCAGCTGGCCGACCCCGCCGAGCTCCGCGGCCATCGACGAGCAGTAGACCGCCACCGACGGCCGGTGGCGCTCGATCAGCCGCTCGACCAGCAGGGCGCCCCGCAGCTTGGCGGCGGACGCGCGCGCCATCGCCCCGGCGTCCCGCCGGGCGATCAGGCCGCCGCTCGCCACCCCGGCGGCGTGGATCACCCCGTCGACACGGTCGGTGAGACGGTCGATCCGGGCCAGGACCTCCTCGGGCGCCGTCTCGGCGAGATCGGCCTCGACCAGCTCGACCCGGTCGGCCCAGGCCGTCAACTCCTCCGGCAGCCGGGGGTTCCTGGCCAGCAGCAGGACCCGGGCGCAGCCGTTCTCCAGCAGCCAGGCGGCGATGCTGCGGCCGATCCCGCCGGTGCCGCCCAGGACCAGGTGCACGCCGCCGTCCGGCAGCCCGACCGGGGACGGACCGGCCGGGGCCACCGGCAGCGCGACCTGTTCCCACCAGTGGCCCCGCCGGAGGGCCAGCCGGCGCGGAAGTGCGGCCCGGTCCGGCGCGGTGGCGGCCTCGGCCAGCAGCGCCGCCAGCGGTACGGCCCAGTGGGCGGGGTCCGCGTCGGGGAGGTCGACCCAGTGGCCCGCGGCGGCGCCCTCCTGGGGTGCCACCTCGACCGGGCCGGCCAGCAGGCCCGCCTCCGGCCGCCCCACCGGGCCGTCCACCGGCCGTGCCCGGTACGAGAGCCACCACGGCGTCAGACGGAGCGACCCGGCGGGCTCGGCCTCGGCCACGGCCCGCAGCAGTGCGGCCGGCGTGTCCAGGCAGGCCCAGCGGGCCCGGTCCAGGCTGTCCCGGCCGACCGGGCCGTCGATCCCCAGCGGCAGCGCGTGCAACCAGTCGATGCCGTCCTCGCCCGCGCCCGTACCCGCCAGGGCGTCGAGGAGCCGGCCGAGCGAGGAAGGGTCGGCCGGGTCGACCTCGTAGAGGTCCTCGCCCCGCCGGGCGAACGCCTCGGCGGCGCGGACCCGCACCACCCGGGCGTACGCGGCCTCGACGGCGCGGACCACCTCCGGGTGCGCCGGTCCGTCCGTGAGCAGCACCAGCAGCCGGGAGCCGCGCACGCCGACCGCCGAGCCGGCGCGGCGCAGCCGTGCCCAGTGCGGCTGGTGCAGCCAGGCGTCCTCCGGAAGGCGCCGCGGGACGTCGGCGGCAACCGGCCCGGCCGGGGCCTGGGCCTGGGCCTGGGCAGGAACGTGAACCGCGGTCTGAGCCGGGGCCGGGGCCGCCGTGGCGCGGGGGAAGTCGAACTCCGCCAACGCGAAGGCGGGCGGCGGGAAGTCCCACGGTGCCTGGGCCGGACCGGCGGGCCAGTCGATCCGCTCGCCGGACAGCCAGGCCGCGGCCGTCTCCTCGGCCGTACGGCCGTTGCCCGGGACCGGTGCCCCGGTGCGGGCCTCCTCCGCTCCCGCGTCCGTGACCGGCCCCACCGCCCGCAGCCGGGCCACGGCGGCGGCCGCGTCGGGGCAGACCGCTGCCAGCCGGTACCGCCGGGCGGGACGGCCCGCCTGGAGGTGGCGCAGCACCTGCGGATAGGCGGTGGGCCGGGCCTCCAGGTAGTCGGCGATCCGGGCGGCGTCGGCGCGCAGGCCCGCCTCGCTGCTGCTGGAGAGCAGCAGGCAGGGCGGCACGGAGGGGTCCGGCGTCGCGTCGGCCGCCGTCGGGGCCGCTCCGCCCGGCGCCGCCGGGGCCGGGCGGTCGGCCTCCAGCACCGCGTGGGCGTTGGTGCCGCCGATCCCGAAGCTGCTCACCGCCGCGATCCTGGCCCGGTCCGCGGGCCAGGGCCGGGCCTCGGTGGGGATGTAGAACGGCGCGGGGTCGGGGCCGAGCCGCGGATTGAGGGCGCGGAAGCCGACGTTGGGCGGGATCACGCCGTGGTGGACCGCGAGCGCGGCCCGGACCAGCCCGACCACGCCGGCCGCCGCGCCCAGGTGTCCGATCTGGCTCTTGACCGAGGTCAGCGCGCAGTGGCCGGAGCGGTCCAGGTCGAAGGCCTGGCGCAGGGCGCCGACCTCGACCGGGTCGCCGAGCCGGGTGCCGGTGCCGTGGGCCTCGACGTAGCCGAGGTCGGCGCCGCCGCGACCGCTGCGGCGCAGGGCGGCGCGGATCACCTCGCGCTGCCCGGCGAGCGAGGGAGCGCTGTAACTCAGCTTGTCGGAGCCGTCGTTGTTCAGCGCCGAACCGGTGATCAGGGCGTACACGGTGTCGCCGTCGCGGCGGGCCAGCCGCAGCGGCTTGAGCACCACCGTGCCGACGCCGCTCGCGCCGATAGTGCCGCTCGCGTCGTCGCTGAAGGGGCGGCAGAGGCCGTCCACGGAGAAGATGTGCTGCGGCTGGTAGCGGTACCCGCCGGTCAGCGTCGGGTCGACCAGGACGCCGCCGGCCAGCATCACCTCGGCGTCGCCCTGGCGCAGCAGCCCGGCGGCGACGTGGACGGCCACCAGCGAACTGGCGCAGGCCGCCTGGGTGGTGAAGGCGGGGCCGGTCAGCCCGAGGTGGTAGGCCGCCTTGGTGGCGAGGAAGTCCTTGTCGTGGTGCAGGGCCAGCTGGAAGCCGTCGGGCAGGCGCTCGGGGTCGGCCTCGCGGAGCATGGACTGGAAGTAGGTGTTCTCACCGGCTCCGGCGACCAGGCCGACGCGCGCACCCGACGGGTCGGCGATCCCGGCGTGTGCCAGCGCCTCGACACAGCTCATCAGCAGGTGCCGCTGCTGGGGGTCCATCAGCCGGGCCTCCTGCCGGCTGATGCCGAAGTGGTCCGGGTCGAAGTCCAGCGGGCCGTCCAGCTGGCTGCGTGCCCCGACCAGGCCGTCGGCGGCGTCGAAGTGCTCGATCCCGGTGCCGCCCGCGGTGACCATCCGCCAGAACGCGGAGAGGTCGGAGGCGCCGGGGAGCCGGACCGCCATGCCGACGACCGCGATCGGCTCGTCGACCGCGATCGGGCCGTCCCCGGCGGTCGGCACCGCACCGACGGACGGCGCACCGACCGCCGGCGCACCGACGGCCGACGGTGCGCCCGCCCGGTCCAGGAAGGCAGCCAGCGCCCGTACGGTGACGTGCTCGAACAGGTCGGCGACGGTGAAGCGCAGGCCCGGTTCGGCGGAGCAGCGGAGCTGGAAGCGCATCAGGCCCAGGCTGGAGGCGCCGGCCTGGAAGAAGGTCTGCGCCGGGTCGATCGCCAGGCCGGTGACGGCCTCGAACACCTCGGTCAGCCGGGCCTCGCGCGCCGACAGGGCGGTGCCCCGGGCCGTGGGCCGGCGCAGTTCCCGCCCGGCGGAGCGCAGCGCGCCCCGGCGGTCCAGCTTGCCGCTGGGCATCCTGGGCAGCTCCCCCACCACCCGGAACCGGGCGATCCGGACGTGGCCCGGCAGCATCGGCGCCAGGTGCGCGGTGAGGTCCTCGACCGTGGGCGCCTCCTCGCGGCACTGCAGGCAGGCCACCAGTTCCTCGCCGTCGCGGACCACCACGGCGTTGACGACGTCCGGGTGGCGCAGCAGGGCCGCCTCGACCTGCCCCAGCTCCAACCGGTGTCCGCTCAGCTTGATCTGGTCGTCGTCCCGGCCGAGGTAGTGCAGCAGGCCCTGCCGGTCGAACCGGGCCCGGTCGCCGCTGCGGTAGCACAGGCCGAGGCCGGGCAGTTCGACGAAGCGCGCCTCGTCGAGCGCAGGGTCCCCCAGGTAGCAGCGCGCCGCCATCGCGCCGCCGATCAGCAGGGCGCCGGCGCGGCCGGGGGGTACGGGCTGGTCGGCCTCGTCGACCACGGTGAGCACCGCGTTGTCCACCGGCCGGCCGATGGCGGGGCGTTCGGGCCAGCGGGCCGGGTCGCCGTCCAGGCGGAGGCTGCTCACCACGTGCGTCTCGGTCGGGCCGTAGTGGTTGTACAGCCGTGCGCCCGGCAGGCCCGCGAACCAGCGGCGGATCGCCTCGGTGCACACCAGTTGCTCACCGGCGGTGACCACCTCGCGCAGCCGCGAGGGGTAGCGGCCCAGCTGGACACCGTGCTCGGCGAGGAGCTGGAGTGCCACGTAGGGCATGAAGACGCGCTCCACCCCGGCCGTCTCCAGCTGCTCCAGCAGCGCGGGGGCGTCCTGCCGCCAGTCGGGCCGGACCAGGTGCAGGCGGCCGCCGCCGCACAGCGTCCCGAAGACCTCCTGGAAGGACACGTCGAAGGAGAGCATGGAGAACTGCTGGGTGGCCGCGGGGGCCGCCAGTCCGCCCGAATCCGCCTGCCACTGCAGCAGGTTGCACAGGGTGCGGTCGGACACCTGCACGCCCTTGGGGACGCCGGTGGAGCCGGAGGTGAACAGGGTGTAGAGCGGCCGGGCGCCGCCGTGCGCCGGGGCGGGGGGCGCGGCGGGCACGACGAGTGCGGCGGGCGCGGCCACCGGGGCCCCGGGTGCCAGCACCACCGGGTGGCGTGCGACGCGGCCCGGGTCGACGGCGTCGAACTCCGGGTCTCCGCCCGGCGGGAGCAGCACGCACAGCGGCTCCGCCTGGTCCAGCACCTGCCGGCGCAGGGCCGGCGGGTAGGACGGGTCCAGCGGCACGGCGGTCACGTTGAGCCGGGCCAGCGCCAGCAGCGCCACCACGTGCTCGACCGACGGCCGCAGGTGCAGTGCGACGCGGCACGGGCTGTCGGCCCGCTCCGGCAGCGGATGGGCGGCCCGCAGCTCGGCCGCGAACGCCGCCGCGTGGGCGTCGAGTTCGGCGTAGCTCACGGTCCGGCCGTCGGACACCAGGGCGGGAGCGTCGGGGGTGCGCGCGACCTGCCGGGCGAAGCCCTCGGCCACCGTCGTCCAGGCCGGCGCCGTCGAGGCGCCCCGGCCGGGTTCCGGCAGTCCGCGGCGGTACGGTGCCACGAGCTCGGCCGGGGTCGCCGTCCCGCCCTCGGCGAGCAGGTCCAGTCCCCGCCGGAACAGGCCCGCCGCGGCCGTCACCTCGGCGGCGTCGAAGCGGTCCTCGGCGTACTCCCACAGGCAGTCGAGGCCGCCGCCGTGCTCGACCACGGACAGCGTCATCGGGCACTTGGCCTCGGCCGGGGCCCACCAGAGCGGACGGGAGGCGCAGCCGGGCAGGGCCAGCGCGCCGAAGTCGGTGTTCTCCAGGACGAACAGGTAGTCGAACGGGGTCTCGCCGCCGGCGGTGTCCCGGTCGGCCAGGACATCGGCCAGCGCGACATCCTGACGTTCCATCACCTGACGGGCGTCGGCGACCAGCCGCAGCAGCTGGCCGCGCAGCGCCTCGCGGGGCGCGACGGCCTGCGGCAGCAGCACGGTGTTGGCGAACATGCCGACGCTGCGCTCGAACTCCTGGACCGGCCGGTTGGCCACCGGGGCGGCGATCCGCGGCCTGGTTCCGCCGGTCACCCCGTAGAGGCTCCAGGTGAAGACGCCGAGCAGCAACTCGAAGCGGGTCATGCCCAGTTCGGCGCAGAGCCGGTCGACGGCGGCACGCCGCACAACGTCCAGCGAGGTGGCCAGCAGGTGGGCCCGGGGGCCGGGCCGCGCCTCGGCCCGGGCCGCCGGGTCGTGGTCCTGCGCCTCGTCCGTCCGGGCGTAGTGGGCCCGCAGTTCGGAGCGCTGGGCCAGGTAGGCGGGGTCGGCGAACCAGTCGCTCTGCCAGGCGGCGAAGTCCAGCGGGGTGGGCGCCGGGGCGGTGTCCGTGTGCGGCGAGGGCTCGGCGGTGCCGTCGTGCGCGTGCCGGTAGCCGGTGGACAGGTCGTCCAGCAGGACGTTGAGGGACCACCCGTCCACCGCGATGTGGTGGAGGTGGAGCAGCAGCACCCCGCCGCCGTCCTGCGGCAGCCAGCGGGCGCGCAGCATCCGGGGGCTGGACAGGTCGAACGGTACGGCGAAGAAACGGTTCGCCTTGGCGCGCGCGTCGTCCTCGGCGCCGCCCGCGCCCCCCTCGGAGTCGACGGGCTGCGGGGCGTCCCCGGCCGCCGGGCCGGGCTCGACCCACGGGTCGTACGGGTCCCCGACCAGCTGGCGCAGCCCCTCGGGCGCGGCCTCGAAGGCGGTGCGCAGGGCCGCGTGCCGCCGCACCAGCGCCCGCAGCGAGCCGCGCAGCGCCTCGGCGTCGACCGTGCCGTCCAGCCGGAAGGCCAGCTCCACCGCGTAGGACCGGGAGCGCGGCGCCCGCTGCTGCAGCAGCCACAGGCGCTGCTGCTCGCTGGTGGCGGCCGCCGAGCGCGCCCGGGTGGGAGCGGCCGGCACCGGGTAGGGCGACTCGGCGGCGGACCCACCCTCCGCCACGGCCCGGGCGATCCCGGCCAGGTCCCCGGCCAGCACGGACGCCTGGGACAGTTCGCGGCCCCAGCGCCGGCGCACCTCGAAGCGCAGCCGCAGGGCCTTGAGCGAGTCGCCGCCGACGGCGATCCAGCGGTCCTCCAGCCGCGGGTCCGCCACCCCGAGCACCTCGGCCGCCAGGTCCAGCACCTCGCGCTGGCGGGCGGTGGTGGCCGTGGCGGCTGGGCGGCCGCCGTCCGCACCGCGCCAGGGCCGGTGCTCCCGGCGCAGCAGGGCGTCCCGGTCGACCTTGCCGTTGGCGTTCAGCGGGAGCTCGTCCACGAGGTGGATGTGGTGCGGCCTCATGTAGCCGGGCAGCCGGGCCGCCAGATGGCGGTCGAACTCCTCGAACGGGACCTCCTCGCCGAGCACCACGTACGCCAGCAGCTCGTTCGGGCCGTGCTCCCCGGCCCGGCGGGTGCAGACGTACGCCTGCCGCACCGCCGGATGCGCGAGGATCTGCCGCTCCAGCTCGCCGGGTTCGATCCGGAAGCCCCGGACCTTCACCTGGCGGTCGGCGCGCCCGACGTACTCGATCGGGCCGTCGGCGTCGGCGCGCACCAGGTCGCCGGTGCGGTAGTGGATCGTGCGGCCGCCGTCGTACCAGGGCAGCCTGACGAAGCGGCGCCGGGTCTCCTCGGGCAGGTTGCGGTACCCGGCCGCGAGGGCGGCACCGGCCAGGTGGAGTTCGGCCACCTCGCCGGGCGCCGCGGCCCGGTCGCCGTCCGGGGCGACCAGGACGGCCCCGGTCCGCGGCAGCGCCCGTCCGATCGGGACCAGGTCGCCGTCGAAGTCACGCGGGATGGGGTGGCACAGCGCGAAGGTGGTGGCCTCGGTGGGGCCGTACACGTTGTGCAGCAGGGTGGGGGCCGCCGCGTTGTGCCGGTACCAGCGGCGGATCGCCCGCGCGTTGAGCTGCTCGCCGCCGACGAGCAGCTGTCCGACCCCGGCGAAGCAGGACGGCTCCGTGTCCACCACCGCGTTGAACAGGGCCACCGTGACGAAGGTCGTGTCGATGCGCTCCCGCAGCAGGGCGGCGGCCAGCCGGTGCGGTGTCTGGACGGCCTCGTCGCCGAGGACGACGCAGCAGCCGCCGGTCAGCAGCGGCACCCAGACCTCGAAGCTGAGGGCGTCGAACGCCGGATTGGACAGGCAGGAGTAGCGGGCCCCCTCCTCGATCCGGATGTACCCCGGCTCCGCCAGCCGCAGGATGCCGGCGTCCCGCACCTCGACGCCCTTGGGGCGGCCCGTCGTGCCCGAGGTGTAGAAGACGAAGGAGACCGGTGCCCCGGTGGGGACGGCCTCCCGGTCGCCCGGTCCGGCCGCGAGCAGCTCCGCCGCCTCCAGCGGGCGCACCCGGTCCGGCAGGCCGTCGGGCGCCGTCCCGCCGTGGACCAGCGCCACGCTGCCCGAGTCGGCCAGGATGTGGTCCCGGCGCCGCGCCGGGCTCTGCGCGTCCAGCGGGACGACCTGGGCGCCGAGCCGCAGGACGCCGAGCATCACGCAGACCAGCTGCCAGGAGCGCGGCAGGCAGACCGCCACCGCCTGGCCGGGCCGCACGCCGGCCAGGCGCAGCCCGTGGGCCACCGCGGCGGCGGCGTCGACCAGGCCGGTGTAGTCCAGCCGGACGTCGCCGTCGACCAGCGCGTCGGCACGGGGGGTGCGCAGGGCCTGCTCGTGCACGGCCCGGGCCAGGCCGGTGGACGAGGGCGTGAGGGGCGCGGCGCTCTCGGCACGCATCAGGCCTCCACGGCGGGAGCGGCGGACGCGGCGGACGACTGTCCGGGTACGGGCGCGGGCGCGGGCGGCGGCACGGACGGGGTCGTGGCCGGGGACGACGGCGGAACCGGGAACCGGTCCAGCTCCGCCTCGATCAGCTCGGCGATCCGGGGCACCGCCCCGCTCTCCAGCAGGTCCCAGTGGCCGCCCGCGACCGGCTCGGCCAGGAAGCCCCCGCCGGCCCGCCGTTGCCAGAACGCGCGCACCTCCCGCGCCTGCCGCGCCTCCTGCTCCCGCTGCTGCCGTTGTTCCCCGGACGCCTCCGCGGCACCGTCCGCGGCGCCGTTCCCGGGGCCGTCCGCGGTGCCGTCCGCGGTTACGTCCCCGGCGGCCTCGACCAGGACCAGCCGGGCCGGCGAGGACGGCGCCCGGTAGTCGCGGGCGGTCATCCGGTTGTGGTTGTAGATCCGGAAGTACCGTTCGATCTGCTCGTCCTCGATCCCCGGGTACATCCCGTTGAACCTGACGAGCTTGTCGCGGAACTCGGCCATCTCCACCGGCCCGATCGACGCGAGCTGCTCCGCGTCCTCGGTTCCGTGGGTGTCGAGCAGCACCACGCTGAACCGGGTGTGCCCGGCCCGGGCCAGTCGGAGCCCCATCTCGTGGGCGACCAGGCCGCCGTAGGAGAGCCCGCACAGCACCAGCGTCTCCTCCGGCCGGGGGTCGACCAGGGACAGGTAGTGCTCGGCCATGGCCTCGACGGTGGGCAGCGGTGTCTGCCCGGGGCCGATCCCGGGCGACTGCACTCCGAGGACGCCGACCCGGTCGGGCAGTGCCGAGGCCAGCGGCAGGTAGCAGAACGCCGTGCCGCCGGCCGGGTGGACGCAGACCACCCGCTGCCGCCCGTCCCCCGCGCGGAACTCGACCAGGTCGCCGTCCGGCGCGTCCGACGCCCCCGCCCGGAGCCGTCCGGCCAGGGCCTCGATGGTCGGGTTCTGCACGATGTCGCGGATCGGCAGGCTCTCGCCGAACTCCTCGCGGACGGCCCGGGCCACCTTGATGGCGGATATCGAGGTCCCGCCCAGGTCGAAGAAGTTGTCGGATATCCCGATGCCGGGGTGGAGCAGCACCCGCCGCCAGATGGTGTGCAGGGCCATCTCCACGTGGTCGCGCGGGCTCGCCGTGTTGACCTGGTCGCGGGTCGCGGCGCGGGCGGCCTCCAGCAGCGCGGCGCGGTCGAGCTTGCCGCTGCGGTTGAGCGGCAGCCGCGGCAGCTCGACGAAGACCGCGGGGATCATGTAGTCCGGCAGCCGCCGCGCCAGCGCGGCGCGCCACTCGTGCCCCTGGAGCGGCTCCGTGTCGCCCCGGCCGAGGCCCGCCACCAGGCGCAGCTCGCCCGCGGCGTCGCGGTCGGCGAGCACCGCCGCCTCCCGCACGCCGGGCAGGTCCAGCAGCGCGGCCTCGACCTCCCCCGGCTCGATCCGGAACCCGCGCAGTTTGACCTGGTCGTCGCCGCGGCCGAGGTACTGGGCGTTGCCGTCCGGGAGCCAGCGGGCCAGGTCGCCGGTGCGGTACAGGCGTTCGCCGGGCACGAAGGGGTCGTCGACGAACCGCTCGGCGGTCAGGTCCGGACGGTGCAGATAGCCCCGGGCCAGGCTCGCCCCGCCGAGGTAGACCTCGCCGGTCACCCCGGTCGGCACCGGTCGCAGCCGCCGGTCGAGCAGGTAGAGGCGGGTGTTGTCCAGGGGGCGGCCGATCGGGCAGGGCCGGTCCAGCGGCTGCGGGTCGGTGTAGGCGGTGCTGTAGAGGGTCGCCTCGGTGGGCCCGTAGCCGTAGCAGACGCGCAGGCCGGGCAGCGCCCGCTCGATGCGGTGGAGCGCCGTCTCCGGGAGGGGCTCCACCCCGGTCAGCAGCCGGCGCAGCGCCAGTCCGTCCAGGCGCGCCCCCGGGTCCTCGTCGATCCACTTGACGTAGGACGGCGGCAGGAAGGCCTGCACGACGCGGTGGGCGCGCATCCAGTCCAGCAGTTCCCCGGGGTCGCCGCGCAGCTCGTCGGGGACCAGGTGCAGCACGGCGCCGGTGGTGAGCGGCATCAGCAACTCGTGCACCGAGGCGTCGAATCCGATGCTCGACCAGGCGGAGGCCGCCTCGCCGGGGAAGGCGCCGAACCGTGCCAGCCAGGTGTCGAGGAGGTTGGTGACGCTGCCGTGGGTCACCGCCACGCCCTTGGGGCGGCCGGTGGAGCCCGAGGTGTAGATGACGTAGGCCAGGTGCGACGGTCCGACGGTGATCCCCGGCGCGTCGTCGCGCTCCGCCTCGGCCTCGACCGCGTTCAGGCGCTGCCAGCCCCCGGGCGGGACGTCGGCGTCGCTGAGCACCAGGGCCGGGACGGCGTCCTCGACCATCGCGGCCAGCCGCTCGACGGGCTGCCCCGGATCGAGCGGCAGATAGGCGGCGCCCGCCTTGAGGATGCCGAGGACACCCACCACCAGGGCGGTCGAGCGCCCGGAGTGCAGGCCGACCACCTGGTCCGGGCCGACACCGCGGGCGATCAGCGAGTGTGCCAGCCGGTTGGCGCGGCGTTCCAGCGCGGCGTAGTCGAGCCGCTCCCCCTCGCAGACCAGGGCCGGCTCGGCGGGGCGGGTCCGGACCTGGGCCTGGAAGCGCTCGACCAGCCTGGCGGGGGCACCGGCGGGAGCGGGCGCCGCGGCCCGGTCGGCGCCGCTCCAGTCGGACACCACCCGGTGGCGCTCCCGCTCGTCCATCAGCTCCAGCTCGTCCACGCCCAGGTCGGGCCGGTCGACGAACTGGGCCAGCACCCGGCGCAGATAGCCCGCGTAGCGCTCGGCCGTCGGGTGGTCGAACAGCGCCTCGGCGTAGTCCAGGTACCCGAGCACCCCGCCGTCGTCCTCCTCGGCCAGCGACAGCGCCAGGTCGAACTTGGCCCCGGCGTAGGGGATGCCGAACGGCTCGACGTCGATCCCGGGCAGCGCCAGCGCGCCCTTCCGGGAGGGCTGCCAGGCGACCATGGTCTGGAACAGCGGCGTGTGGGCGGTGCTGCGCGGCGGGTTGACCGCCTCCACCACCTGCTCGAACGGCAGGTCCTGGTGCTCCAGGGCGGTGCGCACCGCGGCGCGCACCTGCTTCAGCAGGGACGAGCCGGTCGGCGAGTTCGACAGGTCCACCCGTACGGCCACGGAGTTGACGAAGAACCCGATCAGTTCGGAGAAGGAGCCGAGGCCGCGGTTCGCGACCGGGACGCCGACGACGATGTCGGTCCGGCCGGTCAGCCGCGACAGCACCACGGACCAGCCCGCCAGTACGGCGCCGAACAGGGTTCCGCCCTGCTCCCGCGCCGCCGTCTTGAGGGCGGTGCCGAACTCCCCGTCGAGGCGGACCGGCACCCGGCCGCCCCGGTAGTCCTGCTCCGGCGGGCGGGGCCGGTCGGTGGGGAGTTCGAGCAGTGCGGGCGCACCGGCGAGGACCTCCCGCCAGTGGGCGGCCTGCGCCGCCGGTCCGTCCCCGGCCGCCCACTCCCGGTGCCGCAGCGCGTAGTCGGCGTACTGCAGGGACAGCGGCGGCAGCGGGGAGCCCGTCCCCTCCCGGAAGGCCGCGTACAGCGTTCCGATCTCGCCCAGCAGCACGTTCATCGAGAAGCCGTCGAAGACCGAGTGGTGCAGCGTCAGCAGCAGTACGTGGTGCTGCTCGGCCAGGGCGATCAGCCGGCAGCGCGCCAGCGGGCCGCGCCCCAGGTCGAAGGGGGTGTCGCACTCCGCACGCTGGATCTCGGCGACCCGGGCCGCGGCGTCCGGGGCCCCGGTCAGGTCGTCCGTCGTGAGGGCGAAGCCGGGCCCGGGCGGACTGATCAGCTGCCGGACCCCGTCCCCGGCGGCGACCAGCCGGGTGCGCAGGATCTCGTGCCGGGAGACCAGTTCGTCCAGCGCGCGGGCGAGCACCGCGCGGTCAAGCGGGCCCCGCAGGGTGTAGGCCAGGGTCTCGTTGTACGCCTCACTGGCGCCGTCCAGCTGGGACAGCACCCAGAGCCGCTGCTGTCCCGGTGCCGGCTCCGCGAGCCGCTCCCCGGCGTCCGCCGGGGTGTCGGACCGGCCGGTGGTGGTGCTGTGGGCGTGGTGCGTCTCCGACAAAGCCAGACCTTTTCCTGAGGGAGGGCCATTGCGGGGATCAACGGCCCGGTGGCGGTGCGCTGGCGGTGCGTGGCAGTGCGTGGCGGTGCGTGGCCGGGGCCGGCCGGTGACCCCGGTGGTGCGGACCGGATCGCCTCGACCGGCGCGCCGCAGCGAGGTGGCGGTCAGTCATGTCCTGCCGGTGGCAGGCGAACCGGGGCGGAGCATGGCGGTGCTGTCGAGGTCGGCGGCGACGAAGCCCGGCGGGTTCGTGACCATGGATGCCTAGTTAAGATGACTGACTCGACCTGAGCAAGAGGGAGCCTCTTCCCCTGTTCGCCTTCATACGCGAGTCCGCGCCGAGCGGCCGGCCTCCGCCCGAGGGCACCGGCCCTGCGGCACGGGCTCGTTGGGCGGGCCCCGCCCGGGCGGGGTCAGCGCGGGAGGAGCCCGCTGACCCGGGCCCGGTTGACGGTGGCGACCCGGTCGCGGGTACCGAGCTTCCGGTAGAGGTGCTCGATGTGCTTGTTGACGGTGCGGGTGGCGATGCCGAGGCGGCGGCCGATCGCGGCGGCGGTGAGGGCGTCCGCGAGGAGGAGCAGCACGGCCTGCTCGCGTGGCGTGAGCCCCGCCTCGGCGCACGCCGCCCGGCCCCCGGCCGCCTCCCCGCCGGCCGACGGCTCCCGCCGCATGGCGTGCCACTGGGACAGCAGCTCCCACTGCCGGTCGACGGCGTGGAGCAGCGGCTGGATCTGCGCGCCGTAGGTGCGGTCCGCGGCGGTGAACGCGCCGTCCGGGCGGAGCAGCACGTACCCGCGGACGGGAGAGTACGTGTCCGGCAGGGGGATGCCGAAGGCGAAGCGGCGACCGGGGGCGAAGTCGCGGACGTCCCGCAGGTCCAGCGCGCGGCCGATCTCCTGGGCGGTGAGCGGCGTGGTGTCGCAGGTCGTCGCGTAGTAGTCGGAGAAGGGGCGGCCCGTCCTGATCTGACGGCGTGCCCGCTCGTCGGTGAGCGCGGCGTCCGCGCCGCCGGCGGTGGCGATGGTCATGGGCCCCGCGTCTGTCCGCCAGGTCCCTTCCTTGAACACCACGACCTCGGCGTCGCACGCGCTCAGCAGTTCGGCCAGGACGAGCCGGTGAAGCCTGGAAGGGTCCCGCTCGTGCAGGGCCGCCACGGCCAGGTCCCGCATCCGCCGGCAGAGCCGCGCGGTGTGCCGGGTGTCCTCGGGCACTTGTCCCTCCCGCTGTCGGCGTGCCCTTCGCTCCCCCGCAGGCGCTACGAGAACCTCGGGGCGGACACCGCCGGCGCGTGGCGGGGCGCCTGCCGGAGAGCGGGCGCCCCGCCTCGGCCCGGGCGAGCGGGCCGAGGCGCCGAGGGGCCGTGGTGGCGAGGGGCGCGCGGAGTTCAGGCGCTCTGCTCGATGGGGCCGATCAGCCAGTTCCCCGGCGCGTTCTCGTCGGTGCTCAAATAGAACTCGGTGATGGCCAGCCTGAATTCCTCGTGGCTGATCACGCCGTTGCCGTCCCGGTCCAGCCGCCGGAACGCGTCGCCCGAGTGCTCCGGCGGAATTCCCAGAGCGCTGTACATCCGCACGTACTCGTCCTTGCTCAGCACCCCGTCGTGATTGGTGTCCAGCGCGCGCATCAGGGCGTCCGCGATCGCCAGCACCGCCTTTTCGAAGTGCTCCGGGGCCGTGATGTCGGCCTCCATGACGTCGAGGAACTCCGTACGGCTGATCCGCCCGTCCCCGTCGGCGTCCCCGTGCGCGAGCAGCACGCGCCACCACTCCTCGAACGCCTTCCGCATCGCCGAGGCGTTCTCCCGGTCATCCTCCGCGGCCAGCGCGCCGAAGAGCTCGCCCATCGCCTGGAAGTCGTCGTGGGTGAGCATGCCGTCGCCGCCCTGGTCGAACCAGTCGAAGAGCATGCTGAACTTCTGCTTCTTCACCTTGGCCGGCATTCCGTCCGCCTCTCGCTCGCGCCCGGTGACGGAGCCCGGTACCCCGTCGGGACTTTCGACGCACGGTAGATCGGGGATGAGCGGCGGGGCAATTGACCGGAGGGAGAATCACACCTTCGATGGAACAGCTCGCCGTGAAGGCATGATCCGTATGCGAAAGGAGTGTGGTGCGACGATGTTCCGGCTCCCCTGGAGCGCTCGATCATCCGGGCGTCCGGGTTCCGTTCTCCCGGTGCCGCCACCGCACCGGGTCCACGGTCTCCGCCGTGCCCGGTGCGGTCCGGGCCGGCGCCCGGTAGCCGGCCGTGGAGAGCACCAGCATCTCGTCGGCGCCCGGCTGGAACTCGTAGGCCACCCGTTCCACCCGGCTGGGGACACCGAGCTCCGCCAGCTCCTCGCGCAGCGCCCCCAGCCCCTCGTAGCGCGCTCCGGTGTCGTACACCACGAGCGGGAAGATCCGCACCTCCCGGCGCGCGACCCGGGCGAGCTCGCGCAGCCCCGCCCGGTGGAAGTCCTCGCCGAGCCGGTTGCCGTACGAGAACAGCAGGTGCGAGCTGAGCACCAGGTCGAAGGAGTCGTCGGCGAACGGGAGCCGGGGCAGCGAGCCGGCCAGGTAGCGCTCCGGGCGGGCGACGATGTCGGCGCGGAAGGCGCGGGCACTGGCCTTCCACCGGCGGATCATGTCGTCCGGGTCGGTGTACCAGGACCACACGTTGCCGGCCGTCTCCTTCACCAGCAGCTCGCGCTTGAACTCCGTCTCCCGTTCCACCAGCCGGCCGAGCTCCTCGCGGTGCTCGGCGTACTGGAGGTCGACGGCGACGGCGTCGACGCCGCGCTGCCCGGCCTCCGCCACGAAGCTCGCCGCGCCGGCCGGGCAGTCCAGGACGCGCTGTGCCAGGTCCCGGTCGTCCAGCGCGAACATCGCGCGGTACTCCGCGAAGGAGCGCGCACTGACCAGCACGGCTCAGCCCCTTCCCACGAACGGCATGGTGGTCGGCAGCACCACCAGCGACTGGATGGTGGTGTCCGGCGGCTGCGAGGCCATCAGCACCAGGGCCTCGGTGAAGCGGTCCACCGGGATGGTCGCCTCGACGGCCATGGTCCGGTCGGCCTGCATCGCGGCCGGCTGCGGGCCGCCGTCCACCGGGGTCACGTTGCCGACGTCGATCTGCCCGCAGGAGATGCCGTACGGACGGCCGTCCAGGGCCAGCACCTTGGTGAGGCCGAGGACGGCGTGCTTGGCCGCGGTGTACGCGATCGAGTTGGGGCGCGGGACGTAGGCGGAGGGCGCGCCGTTGTTGATGATCCGCCCGCCCTGCGGGGACTGGGTGCTCATCACCCGGAAGGCCTCCCGGGCGCAGAGGAAGCCGCCGGTGACGATGGTGTCCAGCACCCGGTTCCAGTCCTCGAACGGAGTCTCGGTGATCGGCCGGCGGGGTGCGGCGGCGCCCGCGTTGTTGAACAGCAGGTCCAGCCGGCCGTGGTGGTCGAGGACGGTGCCGAAGAGCCGGGCGACCTCCTCCGGGCTGCGGATGTCGGTCGGCACGGGCAGCACCCGGTCGGCCGCGGGGCCGGCCAGGGCCGCGGTCTCCTCCAGCGCGTCCTTGCGGCGCCCGGCGACGACCACGGTCCAGCCGGCCGCCAGCAGGGCCAGCGCCGACGCCCGGCCGAGGCCGCTGCCGCCGCCGGTGACGATCGCCACCCGTCCGTGCGGGGCGGTCGTACCGCCCGTCTCTCCTCCGGTGGTCACGGCGCCCACTCCTCCCCCTCGTTCACCCAGATCCTCAGCATCCGCCGGGAGTACGGCCCGGGCTCGTCGACGAACGGCGAACGCCCGTGCAGCACCCTGCTGTTGCGGATGATCAGCAGGTCCCCGGCGGCCATCGGCAGCCCGAAGGCGATCTCCGGCCGGTAGAGCACCTCGTCCAGCACGCCGAGCGCCTCCCACTGACGGTCCGTCAGCTCGGGGCCGCCGCGGTCGGGGGACGACCGGACGGTGCGGGTCTGGTAGTAGCAGCCGATCGTCCCGTCCTTACGGTCGTACAGGATCGGGGTGACCACCACCTGCGGGCCGGCCCGGCCGCTGCGGTCGAAGGTCCAGTCCTCGCGCAGCGTGGCCAGCGCGTCCGGGCGCTCCCGCTGGATCAGGTCGTGCACGTGCCGGGCGCTCGCCAGCTTGGTCAGCCCGCCGCCGTCGAAGGCGGGTCGCACGCAGAGCAGCACCAGCAGGTCGCAGGTGTCGCAGTGGAAGCCGAGTTCGGTGTTGCCGTCGCCGTCCTGGTCGTGCAGCACCGAGGTGAGGTCACCGCGCCCGTTCTGCGGGACGATCCGGCCGAAGTCCCGCAGCAGGAAGGAGAGCACCTCGGTGATCTCCTGCTCCGGACGGGACGGATCCACCAGCCCGCCCACATGGGTGATGCCGACCGAGTCGGCGGCGTTGCGGACGAACTCCCGCAGCCGGGAGCGCACTTCCTCGGCGGCACCCCACTGCCCGGCCCGCGCGTCGGCCCACAGCAGCCGCCGCTCCCGCTCCCCCAGCGGGAGCGACCAGAGCTCCCGCCGGGCGTCCAACTCCAGGCTGCTCCAGCCGATTTCGGTCACCGCATCCATGTCCTCTCCTCCCTACCGGCCGCCGGCCGCAACGGCCTTCGCCCACAACTCCAGGCCCTCGTCGATCTGTTCGGCCGTGACGACCAGCGCCGGGATCATCCGGACCGCGTTCAGGTGGATCCCGCACAGCAACAGCAGCAGGCCGTGCTCGGCCGCGGCCTGCTGGGCGCGCCGGGCCGCCTCCGGGTCCGGGGCGCCGTCCGGGCGGCAGAACTCGCTGGCCGCCATCAGTCCGAGCCCGCGGACGTCGGCGATCCCGGGCGTCCCGGCGGCGACCGCCCGCAGCCCGGCCAGCAGCCTGGCGCCCTGCACGGCCGCGTTCTCGACCAGCCGCTCCTCGCGCAGCACGTCCAGGGTGGCCAGGGCGGCGGCGCAGGCCACCGGGTTGCCGCCGTACGTGCCGCCCTGCGAGCCGGGCCAGGCCCGCCCCATCAGCTCGGCGGGCGCGGCGATCGCGGACAGCGGGAAGCCGCTGGCCAGGCCCTTGGCGGTGATCAGGACGTCGGGACGCACCCCGTCCTCGTACTGGTGGGCCCAGAACCGCCCGGTGCGGCCGAAGCCGGTCTGCACCTCGTCCACCACCAGCAGGATGCCGTGCCGGTCCGCCCGCTCGCGCAGCCCGGCCAGGAAGCCGGCCGGCGCCGGGACGTAGCCGCCCTCGCCGAGCACCGGCTCGACGAACATCGCGGCGGTGTCGGCGGGCGCGGAGACGGTGGCGAGCACCTCGTCGAGGCCGCGCAGCGCGTGCGCCACCGCCTCGTCCTCGGACAGTCCGAGCCGGAAGGCGGCCGGGAAGGGCGCCACCGCGACCCCCGGCATCATCGGGCCGATGCCGGCCCGGAACCGGGTGCCGCCCGTGGTCAGCGAGGCCGCGCCCATGGTGCGGCCGTGGAAGGAGCCCTCGAAGACGACCACGTTCTGCCGTCCGGTGGCGTGCCGGGCGAGCCGCAGCGCGGCCTCCACCGCCTCGGTGCCGGCGGTGGCGAAGAACAGCGAGTCCAGGCCGGACGGCAGGACATCGCCCAACCGCTCGGTGAGGGTGAGGAGTTGGTCGTGCAGCACAGTGGTGTACTGCCCGTGGATCAGCCGGCCGGCCTGTTCCCGGACGGCCTCGACCACCCTCGGGTGACAGTGGCCGGTGCTGGTCACCCCCACCCCGGAGGTGAAGTCGAGGTGGCGGCGGCCGTCGGCGTCGTAGAGGTGGAGTCCTTCGCCGCGTACGGCGACGACCGGGGTGGCCTGCTTGAGCGCCGGGGAGAGCTGGGACACGGGGCCTGCCTTCACGGATTGGTCCTGCCTTCACGGATGTCGTCGTGCTTGTCGACGTGCTTGTCGTCGCGGATGCCGTCACGGGCATCGTCACGGAGGTGTTCAGGGGGGCCGCCCCGGGCGGGTGGTGGCGGGTCGACGGGCGGGAGATAGCCGGCCCCGGCGGCCCAGCCGAGCGCGGCCGACCACCACTGCGGGGTCGGCGCGGCGAAGCGCACGCCCAGCCGGTCGAGCACCGCGGTGGTGTACGCGCTGTCCACCAGGACGCGGCGCTCCTCCTGCGCCGCCCAGGCGGCGGCCACCCGGGCGGCCGTCGGGTGGCGGCGCTCGGCCCGGGCGAGGGCGGCCGCGAAGGCCTCCTCGTCGGTCAGCCGGACCGGGTGGCCGTGCCCGGCCAGCCACCGCACCAGCTCGTCGTGCGGGACGGCGTGCGGCGACTCCACGTGGTACGCGCCGGGCGCGGTGTACGGGTCGAGGGCGATCGCGGCGATCCCGGCGGCCACCGTGTCCACGTACGAGAACGCGAAGGCGGTGTCCGGCCGGCTCGGCGCGGCGCCCGCCAGCAGGTAGCCGCGGATCAGCTGGTAGATCCGGTTGTCCCCGGCGTTGGCCTGGAACGCGCCGGTCCGGCTGTGCGCCGCGATGTGGCCGCTGCGGTGCAGGTAGGCGGCGTGCCCGCCGGCGGCCCAGGCCCGGACGGCCCGCTCGGCCCGGTACTTGGTGCGCTCGTACGGGGTGCGGAAGTGCTGGCCGATCTCCAGGTCCGCCTCGCTGAAGCGGCGCGGCGGGCCGTCGACGCCGCCCGAGACGGCGAGCGTGGAGACGTGGTGGACCCGGGCGTCCGGGGCGTTCTCCCCGACCCAGTCGAGCAGCCGGCGCACCGCCGTGTGGTTGGTGCGCTCCAGCTCGTCGGGCGAGGCCACCAGCCGGACGTCCGCCGCCGCGTGCACCACCAGGTGGGCGCCCCGGGCGAGTTCACTCCCCGCCGGGGAGAGGCCCAGGCCCTCCCGGTCGACGTCCCCGGCGAGCGCCCGGACCGCGCCGCCGCCCCCGCCCCCGCCCCCGGCGCCGAGCCGCTCCAGCGCGGCGGCGTCGTCCGCGGCCCGCACCAGGCAGGTGACCTCGGCGCCGCGCCGCAGGAAGGCCTCCAGCAGGTGCCGCCCGAGGTAGCCGGTGGCGCCGGTGAGCAGCACCCGGGCGGGTTCGCGCACCGTCGCCCGGGTGGCCGGTGCGACGCCGGGGTGCAGTAGCTGGCCTGAGGTGGACAGCGCCGCCCGGACCGGCGGTGCGGCCTGCGGCGCCCCCGCCTCGGCCGCCACGGACCGGGCAAACCGCGCGGTGATCCGCTCGGCGGCCGGGTGCGTCGGACCGGGCCGGCCGTACACCAGGTCGGCGACCAGCCGCTGTTCCACCACCCGCGCGGTGAGGCGCAGTTCGTACAACGGATCGCCCCCGGCGCAGCGGGCCGTCCCGGCCTGTTCGGCGGCGACGGTCCAGTCCAGCGCGGGTTCCTCGGGCAGCCGGAAGGTGCCGAGGAAGTTGAAGCCGACGGCGGGCCGTTCGCCCGGCGCGTCCATCGCCCGGACGGGTGCCTCGCGCAGCCGCCGGGCGACCGTCTCCGGGGTGGCCCCGGCCTCCAGCCCGATGTGCTTGACGGCGGTGAACCAGCCGACGGTGTCCAGGAATTCGCCCGGGTCGCCGACCGCGTCCCGGCCGTGGGTCTCGACCTCCACGGCGAGCCGGGGGCGGCCTCCCGCGGCCGTCGCGGACTCGGCCGTGACGGGCTCGGCGGCGCCGGCCTCGGCCGTCACGGCCTCGGCGAAGGCGGCCAGCAGCACGGCCTCCAGTCCGGCCCCGGCGCCGTGCCGGGCGATCAACCGGGCGGTGGCGTCCGGGTCGAGCGCCCAGCTGAGCGCGGCGGGCTCCGCAACGTCGGAGACCTCCGCGACCTCCGCGACTCCCCCGGCGGCCGCGGCCTCCCCGGCTTCCGCGGCGGGCGCGGCGGGCGCGGCCAGCGCCGCCCAGGCGTAGAAGTCCGCCGTCGGCGGCAGGTCGACCGGCTTCCGGTCGAGCACCGCACGGTACGCGTGCGCCAGGTCGTCCAGCAGGATCCGCCAGGACAGCCCGTCGACCACCAGGTGGTGCGCGATCAGCGCGAGCCGGTCGTCGGTGCCGGCCGGGCCGGTGAACAGGTGGGCGCGCAGCAGGCGGCCGGCCGACGGGTCGAGGCTGCGGTGGAGCTCGGTGCAGACCCCCGCGACGGTGTCGGCGATCTCCCCGGCCGAGCGCGGGATCCGGGAGAACGAGATCGGGTCGAGGTCGGCCACCGCCCGGAGCCCGCCGCAGCCGTCGGGGGTGAGCGGCCGGCGCAGCGCCGGGTGCCGTTCCAGGACGGCCGCGACGGCCGCCGAGAGCGCCTCCGGGTCGACGGCGGTGCGGCAGCGCAGCAGCACGGACTGGTTCCAGTGCCGCGGGTCCCGCAGTGTCCGCTGCCGGTACAACCACCGCTGGGCCGGGGCGAGTCGGAGTCCGCCGGTCTCGCCGCGCGGGGCCGGGACGGACGGCGCGGCCGGGACGGCGACGGCCGCCAGCCCCTCCGCCGTCGGGTACTGGTAGAAGTCCTCGTAGGCGACCCGCAGGCCGGAGCGCCGCAGGAAGGCGATGGTGCGCATGGCGAGGATGGAGTCCCCGCCGATGCCGAGCACGTCGGCGCGCGGCCCGACGGCGGGCAGGCCGAGGGCGCCCGCCCAGAACCGGGCGATCTCGCCGGCCAGGCCGTCCGCGTCCACGGTGCCGCCCGGCTCGGGGGCGTCCTGCCCTGGTCCGCCCGGCGGCTCGGCGCCGCTCGACCCGGCCCGGGCCTCGATCAGTTCGGCCGCCAGCTCGGCGATCCGCTGCCGGTCGAGCTTGCCGTTCGGGCCGACCGGGAACCGCGGCAGCACCAGGATCGGCTGCGGCACGGAGTAGCCGGGCAGCCGGTCGCGCAGGTACGCCCGCAGCCCGTCCGGCGCCTCCGCCTCGTCGGCGCCGCCGGACAGCCGTACCACGCCGATCAGTTGGTTGCCGAGCGCGGTCTCCCGCAGCAGCACCGCCGAGCGGGCGACGCCGGGGTGGCCGTCCATGGCCCGTTCGATCTCGGCGAGGTCCACCCGGTAGCCGCGGACCTTCACCTGGCGGTCCACCCGGCCGAGGAAGACGAGGCTGCCGTCGGCCCGCCGACGGCACAGGTCGCCGGTGCGGTAGACCAGCCGGCCGTCGTGCCGGACGAAGCCGCGGGCGGTCTCGTCCGGCCGCCCGTAGTACCCGGCGGTCACCCCCCGGCCGCCGATGAGCAGTTCGCCCACCGCGCCGTCCGGCACCGTCCGGCCCGTTCCGTCCACCACGGCCAGCAGCACCTCGCCGATCCCGGTGCCGATCGGTACGGTCGGTTCCTCGGCGGGAAGTTGGCGGGCCGAGGTGACGAGCAGGCAGGTGGCGCCGACGGTGGTCTCGGTCGGGCCGTAGTGGTTGGCCAGCCGCGCGGTGGTGCCGCCGTCGAGCAGGGCGGCGGCGAGCGGGCGGGGCAGCGGCTCGCCACCGAGCAGCACGGTGTGCAGCGGCGGGGAGTCGGCCGGGCGGCCCTCCAGCAGGGCGGTCAGGTGGGAGGGGGTGGTCTTGAGCACGTCCACCCGGGCCCGCCGCAGCGAGGCCCAGAAGGCCTCCGGGTCGCGCACCTCGCGGTCCGGCACGAGGTGCACCGAGCCGGCGGTGGCCAGGGCGAGCAGCCAGGCGGTGTGGCCGAGGTCGGCGGCCAGGGTGGTGACGTGGGCGGCGCGGGGGGCGTCGTCCTCGGAGAGGTCGAGCCGTCCGGCCAGTGCCCGGGCGTAGTGCACGGCGTTGGCGTGGGTGACGGCCACCGCCTTGGGCTCGCCGCTCGACCCGGAGGTGAAGGAGAGGTACGCGAGGTCCTCGCCGCGGACCTCGGTGGCCACCGGCGGCAGCTCCGGGAGCGCCTCGACGTCCACCACCTCTCCGCCGAGTCCGCCCTCGGTGGCCAGCACCCGGGCGGCCCGGACGGACGCCAGCCGTCGGGCGAGGTCGGCCGCCGACCAGTCCGGGTCGGCCAGCACGGCCGCCGCGCCGGAGCGCAGCACCCCGTGCAGGAGGACCAGCATCCGGGCATCCCGGGGCCCGACCAGGGCGACCCGGTCGCCCCGGCCGGTGCCGGCGGCGGCCAGCCGGGCGGCGATCCGGTCGGCCGCGGTGTCGAGCGTGCGGTAGTCGAAGGAGCGGACGCCGTCTCCCAGGGCGGGCCGTTCGGGGTGGGCCCGGGCCGCGTGGGCGAGCAGCTCGGGCAGCGAACCGGCGCAGTCGCAACAGCCGGCGCCACCGGCGGAGTCGGCCGGCTCGGCGCTGCCCGCGGAGTCCGCGCGGTCGGAGCAACGGGCGGGGCCGGCCGAGCGGCCGGAGTCCACGGACCGGACGTGCTGTGTCGCGGGGGTCACGCCGACTCTTCCCCCGTCCCGCTCGTTCGGCTCGTTCGGCCGGGCCCGGCGGCCACCGTCGGGTCGCCCACCAGGTAGCCGTCCAGCAGCGCCCGCTCGGGCAGCCGTCCGGCCAACTCCCAGGCCAGCATGCGGTGCAGGCCGTCGAGGTGGATCAGCCCCGACCGGACCGCGAGGTCCCCGTAGTCGGAGTGGTCGACCGGGGCGGTGCTGAGGAAGACGAGCGTGAACGGGGCCTCCCGCAGCAGCCGCAGCTTCGCCGCGCAGACCGGGTTGGCGGCGGTCCACGCGGCTCCGCCGGCCCGGACCCGCTCGGCCGCCTCGGCCACCGTGAGCCCGGAGCGGGGCACCAGTTCGAGCTCCCCGCCCTCGCTGAGGTGCCAGGGCAGCACGACGCCCAGGACGTCCGCCCGGGACAGCCGGATCCGCCACCAGCCGCCGCGGATGCGGTCGGCGCGGTCGAGGTTCTCCTCGCCGTACATGTTGCTGTTCGCCTCGTGGGCCCGCTCCACCGGGTGGTCCCGCAGGTAGGCGTCGTGGACCTCGGGGTAGGCGACGGCGGTGACGATCTCCACGCAGTGCTCCTCAGACGGTTCCGGTGTACTCGGGGCCGGCGTGCTCGGTGGCCGCGTACTCTGTGCCGGCGCGCTCGGCTGCCGCGCGCCCGGCTCCGGCGCGCTCGGCTGCCGCGCGACCGGTCCCGGTGTGCTCGGCTTCCGGGTACCCGGTGGCCGCGTATCCGGCGCCGGTGCGGTCCCCTCCGGTGTACTCGGTGAAGTGCCGCTCCGCGAACAGCTCGGGCCACTGGCCGTCGGCCAGGTCCAGTTCGCGGGCCCGGGCGAGCATCTGCCGCCAGTACGGCTTGACCGGGCGCCAGCGCGCCCCCACCTGGCAGTACGAGGCGTCGACGAAGTACCGGGGGTGGCCCGGTCCTTCGGGCGCCGGCCTGCGGGTGTGGAACAGCGCCGAGTTGAGCAGCACCGTGGAGCCGGGCGGCAGCCGGTCGATCAGCACCTCGCCGGGCAGTTCGCCGGTGCCGTGGTGGGCGAAGGCGGTCTTTCCGGTGGTGCGCAGGTGCGAGCCGGGCAGGACGGCCAGGCCGCCGACCTTCTCGTCCAGTCCGCCGAGGTAGTGCAGCGCGTGGACCATCAGCAGCGACGGGTCGGAGCGGTCGTTGGGCTCGCAGTCGTGGTGCCAGGCCTTGCCCGGGATCCCCGGGTCCTGGCGGTCGCTGTGCAGGTGGTGGAAGACGAAGTCCGGCCCGAGCAGACGGGTCAGGGCGAGCAGCAGCGGCGGGTGGGTGAGGAGTTCGCCGTGGGCGGGCAGTTCCAGTTCGAGCAGCGGGGGCGGCCCGTACTGTAAGGGGTCGGTGCACGCGGCGATCGACCGGGCCCGCAGGCCCTCGTCGACCCAGCGGTCGACCTCGGCGGCGAGCCGCTCGCGCAGCGCTTCCGGCAACAGGCCGGGCAGGACGAGGTATCCGGCCTCCAGGAACTGTCGGCGGTGCTCGGTGTCGAGGGCCTCGCGCCCTCCGGAGGACAGGGTCACCGAACCGATCCCCTCCTTCCGTTCGGCTGGGCACACACAGGGGCGTGACGCCACGGGACGTGGCGCGGGCAGTGGGGGCACACGGCGTCATCCAGACCTCGGGTGGCGGCGGAGCGTCCGTCACAGGCGCCTCGGCCGCCACAGCTGAATCGTGATCACCACGAAGAGGCATGCGTTGATCACGCAAGGTAGTCCGCCCCAGGAGTATGAACCTGTCCTCGCGTCCACGACAAGGCCAATGCCAACCCGTGGACACCTTCCCGCCACCGTGCCGTTCAGCTCCGGCCACCACTCGACTCCTGCCCCACGGGACACTCCGGGCCGCACACGCCCCGGTGATTCGCCGCCGCAACAGCGGATGCGGCACAGTGAGGTCATGAGCGACAGGAGCCACCCCTCCCCCGGACCGGTCCGACGCCGCCCGGTCCAGCAGCGCAGCCTGGAGCGGTACGGGCGGATCCTGGACGCCTGCGCCAGGCTGCTGGACGAGGTCGGGGCGACCGCGCTCACCACCAAGGAGGTCGCCCAGCGCGCCCAGGTGCCGATCGGCACCCTGTACCAGTTCTTCGCCGGCAAGGAGGACCTGCTGGCCGCGCTCGCCACCCGCAACCTGGACCGCTACCTCCAGCGCCTGGACGCCAGGCTGGCCGCCGCGGCACCGGTCGGCCCCGCCGTGTTCACCGACCTCGCGGTGGAGGAGTTCGTGGCGATGAAGCGCGCCGTTCCGGGCTTCGGACAGCTGGACTTCGGGCTGGCCGTGCCGGCCGTGCCCACCGACGTCCGGGACGACCGGCACCTGCTGGACGCGGGCGTGGACAACAACACCGCCGTCGCGCTGCGGCTCCAGGCGCTCGGCGGCGAACTGTTCCGGGCGGGCGACCCGACGGCCGTCACGCTGACCCTGCGGGTGGCCCTGGAGGCCGCCGACGCGGTGCTCAAACTGGCCTTCCGGGAGGCCCCGGACGGCGATCCGACGCTGATCGCCGAGTGCAAGCGGTTGGTCCGCGGCTACCTCGCGCAACAGCCGACCGCCCACTGACCTCCGTCCCCCGGCCCCGCCGGCCCGAGGCGTTGCGCGCCCGCCGCGCCCGCAGCACAGTGGATAGCGGGAACGGCCGCGCGGGCGGCCGGGCACTCGACCCGAGGGAGCAGACCATGCACGCGGCGGTAGGTGACCAGCTCCACATCCACAGCAGGTCGGTGGGCATGGTGGACCAGAAGGGCGAGATCGTCGAGGTGCGCGGCACCAACGGCGAGCCGCCCTACGTGGTCCGTTTCGAGGACGGCCACGAGGGCCTGATCTACCCCGGCCCCGACTGCAACATCGAACAGCGCCAGGCGAACCTCTGACCGACACCCCCGCCGCCCCGCCCCGCGCGAGGTGGTGAGGAGCGGTGTCAGCCCCCACGACCCCGCTGCCCGGGGCGCTCGCCGGGCTCACGCCACTGCTGGACCACTACGGGTACCTCGCGGTGGCGGTGCTCGTCCTGCTGGACAACTGCGGCATCCCGGTGCCCGGGCAGACCATCCTGGTGCTGGCCTCGGTGTACGCCGGCACCGGGCACCTCGACTTCGCCGCCGTCCTGGTGATCGCGGCCGTCGCCGCCGCGCTCGGCAACAGCCTCGGCTACCTGATCGGCCACACCGGCGGACGCGCCTTCGTCCACCGCTGGGGCCGCTACGTGCTGCTCACCCCGGCCCGGATGGAGCGCGCGGACGGCTTCTTCGCCCGGCACGGCGGCAAGGTCGTCACGGTCGCCCGTTTCGTGGACGGGCTGCGCCAGTACAACGGGATCATCGCCGGGACGACCGAGATGCCCTGGCGCCGGTTCCTGCCGTTCAACCTGCTCGGCGCGGTGCTGTGGACGGCGGTCTGGGGCACCTTCGGCTTCGTCGCCGGGGAGAACATCGGCACGGTCTACCACACGGCGCTGCGCTACCAGGTCTGGTTCGCGGTCGGGCTGGGCGCGCTGGTCGCCGGCTTCCTACTCCGGCAGGTGCTGCGCTACCGGCGCCGGCGTCGCACGGACACCGGCGACGGCGGCAGCGACGGCGACGACGACGACGACGGCAGCGGCAGCAACGCGCCCTGAAGGCGTCAGCGCAGCGGGAACACCTCGAACGGCACCGCGAAGCGCGTCCCCAGCCGGGTTCCGGCGCCCCGGCCGAAGCCCTCCAGGAACTCCCGCGGCTCCGCCATCTCCCCGCCCAGTCCGGCCAGGTACGCCCGGTGCTCCTCCAGCGAGGCGACGCCCCGGTCGAAGGTGTCGGTGGTGTCCACCGCGTGCTTCGCCTCCGGCGAGGCCGCCGCCCAGATCTGCCGCACGCCGTTCCACGGTTCGTGGCCCTCCGCCAGCAGCTCGCGGAACACCCAGCGGTTCCCGGCGTCCCGGACGCCGTCCAAGGTGGCCCGGCCGACCGCGATGTGGTCGGCCTGGTTGAGGAACACCCCGCCGTAGGTGTCCCGGAAGTTGCTGGTGATCACGATGTCCGGCCGGTGTCTGCGCACCAGCCGGGCGATGTCCCGGCGCAGCGGCAGCCCGTACTCCACCACGCCGTCCGGGTGGCCGAGGAACTCCACGGTGTCGACGCCGACGACGCGCGCCGAGGCGAGCTGCTCGGCCTCGCGCAGCGGGCCGCACTCGGCCGGGTCCAGCGAGTCGATGCCCGCCTCGCCGCTGGTGACCATCGCGTAGACGACGGTCTTGCCCTGCGCCGTCCAGCGGGCGACGGCCGCGGCCCCGCCGTACTCCATGTCGTCGGGGTGGGCGACGATCGCCAACGCGGTCTGCCAGTCCTCGTCGACGGGCTCGAAGGGCTCGGGGGCCTGCTCGCTCATGCTGTTCGTTCCTCTCGGTGCGGCGCGCGGTCGTACGGCGGTGTCCGGCCGGCCAGGATCGGCCGTCCGACCGGGAACCTATCCCGTGTCAGGCCGCGTCGAAGGGGCATGACCCGCCGCCACCTCGTCCTCGTCCACGCCGCGCTCGTCCTGCTCATCCTGGAGACCGTCGCCGCGGTCATGCTGTTCCTCGTCGCCTCCCCGATGATCGGCGGCATCTCGGACGACGACGCGTCGAACGTCCCGTTGGGCGTGACGGTCGCGTCCGTGGTGGGCGTGTCCGCCGTGCTCAACATGCTGGCGGTCAAGGCGGTGTCCCGGATGGGCATGGCGGGCGAGCGGACCGGGCGCCGCAGGCTGGCCCTGGCCGGCGGGGCGCTGGTCCAGCTCGGCGTGCTCGCCCTGGGCCTGCGCCACGAGTTCACGCCGGTGGTCCTCTACCCGGTCGTGGTCCTGCTCCTCCTTGCGGGTCTGTCCGGCAGGCTTGCCTCCGACGCGGGGGCCAGGGGTTAGCCTGCCGGACAGACCCGCGGCGGTGCCTGCCCGGCCGGGACCCGCCGGTCCGCTGCTCCGGCTCCCCCGGCGCGAACACCTTCGCCCCCGTGGTCCACGCCCGACTCACCGCCCCGGGCACCGAGATCGCCCGGCTCGGCGCGCTGCGCGCCGGGCTCGCCCACCGCATCGCGGCCGGCGGCTCGGACGTGCCGGACGGAACCCGGACGTCATGACGGACCCGCCCGGCACCTCGCGACGGGGGTGCGCGAGGTGCCGGGCGGGAGTGCGGCGGGGCGTCCTGCCGATCAGCTCGGGTCGGCGGCGAGCCGGGCCTCGGCCTCGGCCGGGGCCGCCGGGGTGTCCCGGCCGGGCCAGCTGATCCGGGTCGCGCAGAGCGAGACGACGGCCGCCGAGGCGGCGACGGCGGCCATGCCCCAGAGCAGGCTGGTGGCACCGGCGATGAAGCCGATCACGGCGGGGCCGGCCAGCAGGCCGGTGGTGCCCATGGCGGCGACCAGGGAGAGCGCGTCGGCGCCCTGCCGGGCGGCGGCGACGTAGACGCACGGGGTCACCGCGGCCACGCCGAGGCCGACGCAGGCGAAGCCGATCAGGGTCGGGACCACGCCGCCGGCCGCCAGGGCGAGGGCGAGTCCGAGGCCGGCGAGCAGGCTGCCGGTGGTCACGATCCGGCCGTCGCCGAAGCGGGTGCGCCAGCCGTCCGCGAAGATCCGGGCGCAGACCATCATCACCGAGACCACCGCGATGCCCATCGGGGCGAGTCCGGCGTCGGCGTGCACGTAGTCCTTGAGGTAGAGCGCCGACCAGTCGTTCATGGCGCCCTCGGTGACGGTGCCGAAGACCATCGCCAGGCCCATCCAGAGGGTCGCGACGGTCGGCAGCGCGAAGCCGCGGCGCTGCTTCCGCTCCGCCGGTTCGGCGGCGTCGACCGAGGAGTCGGCCGAGGCGTCGGCCGCCGCCGGGCCCTCCGCCAGCAGCCCCGGCCGGGCGGCCACGACCAGCGCCGCGAGCAGTGCGGCCGCGAGCCCGAAGTGCACCGCCAGGGTGTCGGTGACGGCGGTGACGCCCGAGGCCAGCAGCGCGGCGAGCAGCGAGCCGGCGCTGAAGGTGGCGTGCAGCCGGGACATCGTGGTCCGTTCGAAGCGGGCCTCCAGCGCGGCGCCCTGGGCGTTCATCGCGACGTTCAGGCCCCCGACCGCGACGCCGTCGAAGAACAGCACCAGCAGGGTCAGCGGGTAGTTCGGCACCACCGAGAGCGCGAGCAGGATCACGCCGAGCACGAGCGCGGACAGCACCGAGAGCAGGCGGGAGCCGAGCCGCCGCATCAGCACCGCCACCAGGGGGAAGGACACCGCCGCGCCGATTCCGCAGGTCATCAGCAGCAGGCCGATCTGGGCCTCGCCCAGGTCGAGCCTGGCCTTGAGCGCGGGCACCCGGGAGACCCAGGTGGCGTACTGGAATCCGAGGACGAAGAACAGTGCGCCGATGGCCACTTGGGACCGGCGGAAGTCGTCGCGAACGGGGGACATCGGTATCAGCCCACTTCGGCTCTGGGGTGCGGCCCGGGGAGCGGGCCGGTGGAGTGCGGCAGCGGCCGGACCGGGACGGGGTCCAGCGGCATCGCCATGTAGACCGCCCGGGTGCCGTAGCTCTCGGGCAGGTCGATCTCGGGCCGGGCGCGGTAGCCCAGCGGGGTCCACAGCACGTGCGAGCCGCGGACGGCCACCAGCGAGGAGGTCCGGTAGCCGGCTGCCCGGGCGGCCTCCTCCAGGTGCCGCAGCATCCGCAGGGACAGGCCCCGGCCGCGCAGGTCCTCGGCGATCACCACGTCGTGCGCGTGCATGTTGGTCGGCCGCTCGCCGGTGCCGTCCGCGTCCTCGTGGCGGCTGAGGTCGGGGCAGCGGAACAGCGGGTACGGCAGGGCGAGCAGGTAGCCGCCGAGGCGGCCGGCGTGTTCCAGCACGAAGCAGGTGTCCGGCGAGGCGCGGTGCCGGGAGCGCAGCGCCTCGCGGCCCTCGGACAGGCCGCTGGCGGCGTAGGCGCGCTCCTCCAGTGCGACGACGGCGTCCCAGTCGTCCTCCCCGAGCAGCCGGATGCGGTACTCGCTCATGCGCTTCCCTCCTCGCGGTTCCCGCCGACGCAGGTGTACGGCAGCGGCGCGAAGCCGTTGAAGCCCTGGGTGGCGTAGGCCGTGGCGTAGGCGCCGCAGGAGTGGATCCAGACCGGGTCTCCGGAGGCGACGGCGCGCGGGACGCGCACCAGGCCGCCGTCCTGCGCGTACGCGTCGTCACTGTCGCAGGTCGGGCCGGCCACGACGGCGTTGACGAACTGCCCGCCGGGGTGGGTGGGGAACTCCAGCCGGTACTGCAACTGGTCCATCTCGTACAGGCCGTTGAACTTGCCGCAGCTCAGGTACAGCCAGTCCTCCCGGGCGCCGTCGAGGCGGCGGCGGGAGGTGAGCCGGGAGACGTGGGCGCGGATCGCGCCGTGGTCGGCGACCAGGTGGCGCCCGGGCTCCAGCAGGAACTCCAGCGGCCCGGCGTTGACGGCGCTCAGCCGTTCCATGCCCTCGCGGATCACCGCGAACATCTTGTCCAGCGGCGGGTCCAGGGGCCGCCCGCCGCGGTCGAGGACGCCGAGCGCGGGCAGACCGCCGCCGAGGTTGATCCGGGTCGGCACGATGCCGCGCCAGTTGAGGGCCTCCAGCACGGCGGCCAGCGAGTCGACGGCCGCGCTCCAGGCCTCGGCGGTCATCTGCTGGGAGCCGACGTGCACCGACAGGCCGGAGGGCACCAGCCCGGCGGTGCGGGCCTCGTCGAGCACCCGCAGCGCGTCCTCGGGCGAGCAGCCGAACTTGTGGCTCAGGCCCCACAGCGCGCCCTCGCCGGTGGTCGCGATCCGGCAGAACACCCGTGAACCGGGGGCGTGTTCGGCGATCGCGGCGACGTCCTCCGGGCTGTCGGTGGCGAAGTCCCGCACGCCCAGCCGGTAGGCCTCGGCGATGTTGCGGTCCGACTTGACGGTGTTGCCGTAGTGGACCAGCCCGGGGGCGACGCCGGTGCGCAGCGCCTGGGCGATCTCCTGCGGGCTCGCCGCGTCGAAGCCGGAGCCGAGGGCGGCGAGGTGGTCCAGCACCTCGCCGACCGGGCAGGCCTTCATCGCGAACCGGACGGCCACGCCCGGCAGTTCGGCGCACAGTGCGGCGTACTGGCGGCCGATGCCGTCGAGGTCGTAGATGATCCGGTCGTCGGTGGCGGCGGCGAGCGCGGCGCGCAGTACGGCGTGGTCGTGCTCGTCGGTGCGGGGCGGTTCGGTGTGCGCCACGGAGACGGACGGGGCGCGGTGGGCGGGCGGGTGGCCGGGGCCGCGGCCCGTCCCGGGGCCGGCGGTACGGCCGACGGCACGGCCGGTCGCATGGCCGGTCGCATGGCCGGTGGTCTGACTGCTGGTCTGACGTGTCACGTGGGGTTCCCGTCCGGCTGGCGCGGCAGCCGGTCGGCGGCGGTGGCCTTGCTCGCCCGCACCAGCGGGCCCCACGCGTCGATCAGCGCCGCGAAGTCCTCGATGTCCGCCTGCGCCTCGTCGAGCAGGCGCGCCCGCTGGGGCGCCAGGTGGTCCGCGAACTCGGCGTACTTCCCGCCGAGCCGCCGGTAGCAGCGGTCGAGCTCGGCGAGCCTGCGGTGGTTCTCCGCACGGTCCGTCGCGGCGCTGCGACGGGCGGAGTCGGCGACCGCCTCGGGGCGGACGTGGTGCAGTTCGTCCAGCAGGGCGTCGCCGGCGGCCTCCATCTCGGCGTACACCGGGTAGAGGTAGAGCATGGAGAGCAGGAACTTGGCGTAGCGCAGCTGGTAGGCGGTGAAGCCGGGGCCGGTGCGCCGTTCCGGGGTGTGGTAGTTGACGATGTGGCGGTTGTGGGTGACGCCCGGCAGGGTCGCGTCACGCACCAGGTGGTGCAGGAAGTAGTCGCTGCCGATGGTGTCGGTGGCGGGCGGCAGCGGCACCCGTTCGTACACCTCGTGGTGGAGGCCGATGTTGCACATGTCGATGCGCCAGATATCGGGCAGGTCCAGCACCGCGCGGTCGGTGGTGAACGGCTCGGTGCCGCCGCCGGTGAAGGAGTCGGCGACGAGGTCGCGCTTCTCCTCCTCGCTCGCCCCGGTGGGCGCCCAGAGCGCGACCACGTCGTGGTGGACCTCGGGGTCGAGCTCGCGGATCTCGCCGACATCGACGGAGAGTTCGCCGATGAAGGAGGCGCCGACCAGGACGACCGGCTTGTCCGCGTGGGCCGGGTCGAGGCTGTTCCCGGTGACGGCGGCGGCCGCGTCGGCGGCCTTCAGCCCGAGCGTGGCCAGCTCATGCTCGATCGGGAACACCGGTTCGCCGTCGAGCAGTTGGTAACGGCTGTCGGAGTCGCGGCGGTGCACCGACTCGCAGCCGAGGGCGGCGGCGAGCAGGAACGCCCGGTTGGTGCAGGCACCGTAGGAGACGGCGTCCGGCAGCATGAGCTCCAGCAGTCGGTCCGGTCCGGCCCCGCCGGCCGCTCCGGAGCGCTCGACCACCTCGCGCAGGAAGGCGCGCTGGGCATCCTCGTCCAGGTGGTGGACGACCACGCCCTCGACTGCCGGCAGAGCGGCGAGGGCCCCGGCGTGCCGCTTCCGGCTCGCGGGGTCGGCGGAGTCCAGCACGAGCAGGTGCACCCGGACTCCGAACCGCCGTGCGGCGTAAGCGGCTTCGGCCCCGACCGCGGTGATGGTGCCCGCGCACTCGCGGTTGGTGGGCAGAGTCAGGCAGACGTCGCGCATTCCCGCTCCCCCGTGGCGGCCGACCGGTCTTCCCCGCGTTCCGGGCGCCCCCCGTGTTCCGGGTGCCCTCCGTGTTCCGGGTGCTCGTCGAAGGGCTTGCCGCTCCAGGAGCGCAGCCCGAGCAACTTCTCTCCCAGTTCGGTGAGTTCGGCGGTTCCGTAGCGCTGCGCCTCGGGCCGGTCGGCGTCGCCGACCAGGGTGCGGTTCCAGTCCGGGGTGGCGAGCGTGCGCCAGGACTCCACCCGGGAGCGGCGCAGCTTCTCGGACTCCTCCAGCGCGGGCATCATCGACAGGTACTGCACCGCGCGCACGCCGTTCGCGGAGGTGTTGCGCTCGACGCCGTGGGCGAGCAGGCCGTTCCAGATCAGCAGGTCGCCGGCGCTCAACTCGGGCCGCACGACGGGGAACTCGGCGCGGTCGACGTCCGGGCGGATCGGGTCACGGTCGGCCGGCTGGGCGGCCTGCCACTCGTTGAAGCGGCGGAACAGCTCCGGGTCGCACTGGAATCCGCCGTGGTCGGGGGCGGTGTCGTTGAGCGCGATGATGCCCTGGACGCGCTGCGGCAGCATGCTCCGGGTGGTGTCGACGTCCCAGTGCAGCTCGATGTCGAAGCCCCGGTCGGTGGGCTCGATCAGCGCGCGGTCGCGGTTGCGGATGTTGGGCGGGTTGAGGTTGAGCCGGTCGAGGGTGACCCAGAGCTCCTCGCAGTCCCACACGTCCACGAAGGCGTCGTAGACGCGCTGCGCCTGGCGGCTGTCCCAGATGAGCTGGTGGTGGTAGGCCTCGACGAAGCCGTAGATGTGCAGGTGCCGGTCGAGTTCGTCGCGGTGGTCGCGCTCGCGGTACCACTCCTCGGGGCGGTCCGGCGACAGTCCCTGGAACTCCCAGGCGAAGTCCAGCAGGCGGCGCGCGGCCTCGGCCGGGACGGCCTGCTTCACCACCACGTAGCCGTAGGTCTGCCAGAACGCGTAGTCCTCCTCGGAGAGCACCCGCAGCGGGCGCTCCTTGCGGATCTCGCGCAGCGCCGTCGGGGCGAGGTAGCTCTCGGTGTCGGCACTGAAGTAGGGGCGCTCCGAGGCGGCCCGGTAGAGGTATTCGCCGGTGGGTCCGCCGGTGTGCGGGGCAGGTCTCGGCATGGGCAGTCACTCCATGGTTCGTAGTCGGCGCAGCGCTTCGTCGCGCGCCCGGCGCGGGCACGGCGCGGGCACGGCGCGGGCACGGCGAGTCGACGGCCGGTCACCGGCCGCAACGGGAATTCGGGTGCGGAACGGAGGGCCGTCCGCACACGACCCTTCCCGATTCGGTCCGCGAGCGCGGAACAGTGCCACGTCAGGCGGCCAACTCTCCCGCCCGGCAAGGCCCCTCACCCCGCATCAGCCTTTGCCGAACCGCACTCCCCATACGTTGGACTAGACCAACTAATGGTGTCAACCCTTTCCTGCGGGTTACCGATTGGGAAATCAACGCAGTTCACGGCGCTTCGCGGGGTTCGCTTTATGTTTCGGCGGCTGACATAAGCGGGGGTATGTTTCCTGAATTGACATAACCGCGAAACGGTGAACTCACCGGGCTCGCCGTACGTTGGGCACATGGCACGCGTGCTGACGGCTCCCCCGTGGCTGACCGAGAGCCTGCGGCCCCGGGCCGCACCGATCCCCTGGGCGGCGGTCGCCCGCGCCTCCGTCGCCCTCTCCGCCCCGCTCGCCGTCGGCACCGCCACCGGCCGGCCCGGCTACGGCGCGCTGGTGTCGATGGGCGCGCTGTCCGGAGTCATCGGGGACACCGCCGACGCCTACCGCATGCGGGTGTTCAACATCGCCGTGCCCCAGCTGTTCGGCGCCCTCGGGATGCTGTTCGGCACCCTGGTGTTCGGCACCGGCTGGACGGCCGTCGCGACGGTGACCGCCGTCGCCCTGGTCTCCGGCATGATCTCCTCGATCGGCGCGGTCGCCTCCGTCTCCGGACTGCTCCTGCTGCTCAACGCGGTGGTCGGGGCCGGCCTGCCGCTGCCCTCCCCCTGGTGGCTGCCGCCCGCCCTGCTCCTGCTCGGCGGCCTGCTGGTGCTCGCCCTGACCCTGCTCGCCTGGCCGCTGCGCGTCGGCGTCCCCGAGCGGGCGGTGGTGGCGGACACCTACCGGGCCGCCGCCGACCTGCTGGCCGCCGCCGGCACCCCCGCGTACGACGTCCGCCGCCGCGAGCTCACCCGCTCACTCAACCAGTCCTACGACCTGCTGCTCGCCCGCCGGGCCCGCCGGCACGGCCGCTCCCCCACCCTGGTGCGGCTGCTCGCCCAGCTCAACGCGGTGATCCCGGTGGTCGAGGCCGCCCCGGCGGCGCAGCTGCGCCCGCCCGGGTCCGGCCCGCTGCCCGACGGCTACCCGGCCGCCGTGCGCGGGCTGGCCGACGCCGTCGAACAGGGCCGCGGCGGCCCCGCCCCGCCGCTCGGCCTCCCCGTCCCGGCCGGCCCGTCCACCCGCGCGCTGGTCGAGGCGATCGGGCACGCCGCCGCCGTGGTGCACGAGGACGCGCCCGACCCGTACGCCGCCGACGACCGGCTCGGCCGGCCCGCGCGCCTCGCGGTCCGGGCCCGGCGGGCGGCCAGGGCGCTGCTGCTGTCCGGCGCGTCCTGGCGGTACGGGCTGCGGCTGGCCCTGTGCATCGGGCTGGCGCAGGTGTTGGTCTCGGTGATCGCGGTGCCCCGTTCCTACTGGGTGGCACTGACCGTGACCTTCGTGATGAAGCCCGACTTCGGCTCGGTGTTCTCCCGCGCGGTGCTGCGCGCGCTCGGCACCGCGGCCGGGCTGCTGATCGCGATCCCGGTGCTCGCCGAGGTGCCGCACGGCTGGTGGGACGTCCCGGTGATGGCGGTGCTGGCCACCCTGATCCCGGCGCTGTCCGCCAAGGGCTACGCCTTCCAGACCGCCGCCATCACCCCGGTCATCCTGCTGCTCTCCGACCTGCTCAACCACCAGGGCTTCCACCTGGTGCTGCCCCGCCTCTACGACTCGCTGATCGGCTGCGGCATCGCCCTGCTGGTCGGCTACCTGCTGTGGCCGGAGTCCTGGCACACCCGGATCGGCGACCGCCTCGCCGACGCCGTCCAGGACACCGCCGCGTACGTGTCGCTGGCCCTCACCGCCGCGCCCGGGCGGGACGAGCCGGCCCGCGCCCGCTACCGGCGGCGGCTCTACCGGGACCTGTCCACGGTGCGCAGCGAGTTCCAGCGGGCGCTCACCGAGCCGCCGCCGGTCGGCGCCCGGGCGGAGTCGTGGTGGCCGGTGGTGATCGCGGTCGAGCGGATCGTGGACGCCACCACCGCCACCCGGGTGCGGATCGAACACGGCGCTCCGGTGCCCACCCCCGCCGAGGTCGCCGCCGTCGCCGGGGAGCTGGCCGGCCTGGCCGAGGCGCTGCGCACCGGCGAGCCGCTGCCGGCGGCGGAGCCGGACGTGCTGTCGCCGCACTGCGCGCTCGCCCGGCTGCACCACGAGGTGCACGCGGCGCGGGCGGTGGTGGTGGCGCCGTCGCCGTGAGGGCCGGGTCCGCTCACCGGTCCGCCCGGCCTGGGTCGGGTCGGGTCCCTGGTTCCGCCCGGCTCAGTCCTGGATCCGGCGCCAGGGCCGGTCCGCCTCCAGCGCGAAGGCCAGCTCCAGCAGCAGCCGCTCCTGCCCGTGCGCCGCCGACAGGTGCACCCCGATCGGCAGTCCGCCGGACGTGGCGCCGGCCGGCAGTGCGATGCCCGGGCCGCCGGTCACGTTGTTGACCGGGGTGAAGGCGACGTAGCGCATCAGCCGTTCGATCAGCTCGTCGAAGTCCACGTTCGGGCTCAGGTGCCCGATCGGCGGGGCGCTGTGGGCGAGCACCGGGGAGAGGATCACGTCGTGGCCGCGGAAGATCCCCGCGTACACGTCCTCGGCCCGGCGCAGCCGCCGCAGCAGGCCGGGGGTGCGCGGGAACTGCGCCTGGAACCGGCGGCGCAGCCCGGTGGTCAGGCCGTCCAGCTTCCCGGCCCGGAAGCTCGGGTCGATCAGCAGCCGGCCGGTGGCCGCGATGGCCCACGCGATGCAGCCCCAGTAGCCGACGAAGTCCTGGGAGAACTCCTCCCCGAAGGGCAGCGTGGTCGGCTCGACCAGGTGGCCCATCGCCTCCAGCCGGGCGGCGGTCTCCTCGACCACCTGCCGGGTCGGGCCGTCGGTCTCGGCGATCGGCGAGTCCACCACCAGGCCGATCCGCAGCCGCTGCCGGCCCGGCCCCTCGACCAGCCCGAGCGGGGGCAGCGCGGGGTTGGCGCGGTGCCGCTCGGCGGCGGCGAGGAAGGCGGCGGTGTCGCGCACCGAGCGGGTCAGCACGCCGTCGGTGACGAGGTCGATCGGCAGTCCGGCGCTCTGGGCGTTGGCGACCAGCCGGCCCCGGGTGGGCTTGAGTCCGACCAGCCCGCAGCAGGCGGCCGGGATGCGGATCGAGCCGCCGCCGTCGTTGGCGTGGGCGATCGGCACCACCCCGGAGGCGACCAGGGCCGCCGCGCCGCCGGAGGAGGCGCCGGCCGAGTGCGAGGGCTTCCAGGGGTTGCGCACCGGCTGGGCGGTGGCGAACTCGGTGGAGGCGTTGAGGCCGAATTCGGGCAGCCTGGTCTTGCCGATGACGGCCAGCCCGGTGGAGAGGAACTGGTCGGTGAAGCGCGCGTTGCGGCGGGCCGGGCGGGCGCGGAAGGCCTCGCTGCCCATCCCGGTGGGCAGGCCGCGCAGGTCCACGTTGTCCTTGAGGTAGGTCGGTACGCCCCACAGCGGAGCGCCGATGCCCTCCCGGCTGATCCGCGGGCTGTCGTACGAGGCGTGGGCGACGGGCAGCAGTGTGCCGTCCACCCGGGCGGCCCGTTCGACGGCCGCGGCGACCAGCTCCCGGGGGTTGACCGCACCGGCCCGGACCAGCGAGGCGAGCGCCACCGCGTCGTGGGCTCCCAGGGCGTCGTCGGCGAACGCGTGGACCCGCTCGTCGGTCATCCGAACTCCCCACTCCCTGCCGGACGTCGCACCGTCCGGCGATCGCACCCGCCCGGCCGCACCCGCCCGGCCCCGGTCGCGTCCAGCCAACCCTACTGACCGGTAGTCTCGCAAGGCTTCGAGTGTAGGCACGACCGGCGGCCGCCACCAGGCCGGGCTCCGGAGCGCCGGTTCCTGGCGGACCCTCAGGTCGCGAAGGGCGCACGACCGTTCGGCCCGCGCCCCCGCGTTCACCCCGTCCGCCGGTCCACGATCGTTTCGCCGCACGCCGTCGGGAAAGATCACGTTCGCTGTTCGTCCCGGTCCTCCCGCCCGAACCAAGGTGCCGCCCGTGCCCACCCCGTTCTTCCCCACCACCCGGTTCACCGCGGCCACCGCCCCCGGCGGCCTCCCCCTGCTCGGCCACGCCCCCGCCCTCCTCCGCCGCCCGCACGAGTTCGTCGCCGGCCTGCCCGCCCACGGCGACCTCGTCCGGCTGCGGCTCGGCCCGTTCCCCGCGTACGTGGTCTGCCACCCCGAGCTGGTCCACCGGCTGCTCACCGACGACCGCACCTTCGACAAGGGCGGCCCCCTCCTCGACAAGGCCCGGGAGGTCTTCGGCAACGGCCTCGCCACCTGCCCCGCCGCCGCCCACCGGCGCCAACGGCGCATGCTGCAGCCCGCGTTCCACCGCGACCGGTCGCCGGCGTACACCGCGCTCATGGCCGAGGAGATCGCCGGCGCCACCGCCCACTGGCGCGACGGCGACGTGATCGACGTCCCCGACGCCATGTACCGCCTCTCCACCGCCGTCACCGCCCGCTGCCTGTTCGCCGCCCACGAGCGGGCCGGCTCGCTGCCGGTGCACCGCAGCATGGATGTGGTCGCCCGCGGCGTCGGCCGGTGGGTGATGCTGCCGCTGCCCGGCACCGACCGCCTCCCCACCCCCGCCAACCGCCGCTTCCGCCGGGCCCGGCAGGACCTGCGGGAGATCACCCGGCGGCTGATCGCCGACCACCGCGCCGTCGGCACCGACCGGCACGACCTGCTCTCCACCCTGCTCGCCGCCAGGGACGAGGACGGCCGCGGCCTGTCCGACGCCGAGGTCCACGAGCAGGTGGTCACCTTCCTGCTGACCGGCACCGAGACCACCGGCGCCACCCTCTCCTGGGTCTGGACCCTGCTCGCCGCCAACCCGGCCGTCCGGACGCGTCTGCACGCCGAACTCGACACCGTCCTGGACGGCCGCCCCGCCCGCCACGAGGACCTGCCCGCCCTCCCGCTCACCGCCCGGATCGTCAGCGAGACCCTGCGGCTCTACCCGCCGCCGTGGATCCTCAGCCGCACCGCCACCACCGACACCGAGCTCGGCGGCCACCGCGTCCCGGCCGGCGCCACCCTGCTGTGGAGCCCCTACCTGCTGCACCGCCGGGCCGACCTGTTCCCCCGCCCCGACCGCTTCGACCCCGACCGCTGGCTCACCACCGCCCGTCCCGCCCCCGGCACCTACACGCCCTTCGGCCTCGGCGCCCGGCGCTGCATCGGCGACGCCTTCGCCACCACCGAGGCCGTCCTCGCCATCGCCACCATCGCCGCCCACTGGACCGTCACCCCCACCCCCGGCCGGCCCGTCCGCCCCGTCCGCGGCTCCTCCCTCGCGCCCCGGCCCTTCACCGCGCGGCTGACCCGCCGGGTCCGCTGACCGGGCCGCCACCGGGCTTCGGTACTGTCCCGGCGTGGCCGGCCGCACGGGCGCCGGCCGGAACCGAGCCGCTCGACCGGGACGCCACCACACCATGAACGCTCCGACCCCACGGGAACTCCTGCCCCGGCTGCTCCGCGCCGCCCGGACGTATCCACGCCGTTCCCCGCTGACCTCCGGCTACGTCCTCCTGCTCCTGGCCGGGCACGTCTGGGTGGAGGAGCTGCTCTCCCCGGACCGGGCGGACGCGCTGCGCGACCACATCAGCACCAACCTCGACAACCTGCACGACCACCCGGTCACCGCCCTGTTCGGCAGCGCGCTGCTCTTCGACGGCACCCTCACCGAGATCCTCTCCACCGGCTTCGGCAGCACCCTGATCACCCTGGGCCTCGGCGTCTGCTGCTGCCTCGCCTGGACCGAGCGCCGCTTCGGCAGCCTGCGCGCCGCCGCCGTCTTCCTCGGCGGGCACATCGGCGCCACCCTGGTCACCGCCGCGGTGATCCTGCTCGCCCTGCGCCACGGCTGGTACCCGGAGAGCGTGCGCCAGGCCTCGGACTATGGCATCAGCTACGGCGCCCAGACCGTCCTCGCCCTCGCCACCCTCGCCGTGCCGCGCCGGGCCCGGCTGCCCTGGGCCGCGTTCGTCGTCGCCTGGCCGCTCTCCGGTGACGGCGAATGGCCCGGCCCGCTCCCGGGCTTCACCACCGTCGGCCACCTCCTGGCCGCCGCCCTCGGCTTCGCGCTGGCCGCCGCGGTGGCCGTCGCCACCGCCCGCCGCCGTCGCGCCGAAGCCCCCGACCCGGTGCCGACACGCCGCTGACCGCGCCCGCACGAGCGGAGGCGGCGGGGGCGCCCGCGGCGGGAACGCGGGACGCGAGCCTGTCAGCGGGGCGGGCGGCGGTCCGCGGCGATCGCGGCGAGCAGCCGCTCGATCTCCGCCAGCCGGCGCCGCAGGTCCTCGACGTCGCCGCGGGTCGCGTTCTGCTCGTCCGCCTTGAGCTCGACCAGCAGCTGCCCGTCCGGCTCCAGCCGGGCCCGGGCCACCTCGTCGAGGTCGTCGCCGTTCTGGACCCGGACGGCGTGCTCCAGCTCGGACGGGCGCAGCGCCAGGTCGTGCAGCGCGCCGGGCACCAGCCTGCCGTCCTCCACCACGGTGGTGGCGGTGCCCTCCAGGATGCGGGCGGCCCTCGGGTCACGGGCGAGCCAGCGGGTGACGCCGGCGTTCACCGCGACCAGGGTGACCGCCCCGATCGCGCCGCCGAGCAGGCTGTTGTCGTTGCCGATGACGGCGTTCTGCACCACGTTGGAGAGCAGGAAGACGACCACCATGTCGAAGGTGTTCAGCCCCGCGAGCCCGCGTTTGCCCGCGATCCGGAACAGCACCAGGATCAGCGCGTAGACGGCGATCGTGCGGAGGACCTTCTCGACGATCGGGATCTGGACGGCCACCAGGTCGTGCCACACTGCCCCGCTCCTCCCACCTCGGCTGAAGGGAACGGGGCAGACGCTACGCCACGGTCAGCGCTTCGGCTTGCCGCGCCGGGCCGCCGCGCCCCGGCCGCCGGCCTTCGGCGCCCCGCCCCTGGCGCCCTTCTGCACCCCGGCCCGCTGGCCGCCCGCCTTCTGCCCGCCGGTCCGCTGGCCGCCGGCCTTCTGCTGCTGCGGCTTGCCCCGGCCGGCCGCCGCCTTCTTCGGCTGCGCCTCGGGCGCCGCCTGCCCGGCGCCGCGCCCGCGCGAGCTGTTGACCGTACGGCCGCGGACGATCCCGATGAACTCCTCCACCAGGTCCGTCGTCCGCTCCTGCGGCCAGGCCAGCGCCACCTGGGACTGCGGCGCCTCCGCCACCGGCCGGTAGGTGAGGTCCCGGCGGTGGTGCAGCCGGGCCAGCGACTGCGGCACCAGGAGCACACCGACGTTCGCCGCGACCAGCTCGATCGCGTCCTCCGTGGTGTCCGGGCGCGCGATGGCGGGGCGCCCCGGCAGGGTCTCGGCGGTGAGGCCGAGGGTGTCGTCGAGCGGGTGGAAGACCACCTCCTCGGCCAGGTCGGCCAGGTCCGCCGGGGTGGCCTCCTCCGCGGCGGCCAGCCAGTGGTCCTTGGGGAAGACCACGACGGTGGTCTCGGTGTAGAGCGGGATCGCGCTCAGCACGTCCTTGTCGACCGGCAGCCGGACCAGCCCGGCGTCCGCGCCGCCCTCGCGCAGCGTGCGCTCGGCCTCGCCGAACGGGGCCGCGAGGAGGTCCAGCGGCACGTCCGGGAGCCGCTCGCCCCAGACCCGGACCCATTTGCCGGGGGTCACGCCCGGGACGTACACGAGCCGGAAGGACGGGTTCACCTGCATGTCTGTCACAGGGCAAGGCTACCGACCGTGACCGGAAGCGCCCGCGCACTCCCTTACCCTTGTCACCATGACATCGCTCAAGCAGAAGACCAGCCAGACCATGAAGCCGGCCACGGCGGCCAAGAAGCTGGGGATCTACCTCGACGCCGCGCCGACCGACTTCCAGGAGGGCGTGGTCTCCCGCGAGGAGCTGAACGCGCTGCAGGCCGAGCCGCCGCAGTGGCTCCAGGACCTGCGCAAGAACGGCCCGCACCCGCGCCCGGTGATCGCCACCCGGCTCGGCATCTCGATCTCCGGCCTGGCCCGCGGCGGGGTGACGGAGGCCCTCACCACCGAGCAGATCGACGCGATCCGGGCCGAGAACCCGCTCTGGCTCCAGCACGAGCGCGCCAACCAGGTGGACGTCCGCAAGGAGACCGCCCGGATCAAGGAGAAGCACGAGAAGGAGGCCGCCGCCAAGGCCGCCAAGGAGGCGAAGGCCGCCCAGGCCGGCTGACCCGCTCCTCCCCCTCCCCCGGCACCGTCGTCGCACCGTCGGCGAACGGTGCCGGAGGGGCGCGGAACTCCCTTCCCATCAGGGCGTATTGACCGGGCCACCGGTCGCTCCGAATAATCGGCCGGGTCGGGTGCGGCAGGACGCCGCGCCGCGGTACACCGCATCGGGGGAGCGACCAGTGATCGAGCAGCCTCAGCACGCCGCAATCGCCGCACTCGCGGACGAGTTCTTCGCCGCCGAGAACGCCCACGACCCGTTCGACGCGACGCTCGGCGGGGTCGAGGGCTACGCCCACCTGGCGCCCGACCCGTCCCGGGAGGCCGCGCACCGCCACCGCGAAACGCTGAGCGGCTTCGCCGAGCGGCTGGCCGCGATCCCGCTCACCGCACTGGCCGGCGAGGACCGGACCACCCACCGGGTGCTCACCCGGCTGATCGACGACGGCATCGGCCGGATCACCCACGGACTGGACGAGTTCAGCGTCTCGGCGACCATCGTCGCCCCGCAGAACGAGGCCTTCAACGCGCTCGCCATGACCTCGGTCGACCAGGAGGGCGCCGACTCCTACCTGGAGCGCCTCGCCGCCCTGCCCGACTACTTCGACGCCGTCCTCGCCCGCACCCTGGACGCCGCGGCCGAGGGCCGCCGCCCGCTGCGCAGCGGGGTCGACGCCGCCGTCGCCCAGCTCGACGCCCACCTGGCCACCGCCCCGGCCGAGGACAGGCTGCTGCGGCCGCTGGCCGGCCGCCCGGAGTTCGAACGCGCCCGGACCATCGTGCGCGACGCCGTCCGCCCGGCCGTGGCCCGCTTCCGCGCCGGACTGGCCCGGCAGCTGGCCCCGGGCGCCCGGCCGGACGACAAGGCCGGCGTCTGCCACGTGCCGGGCGGTGCCGAGGGCTACGCCGACGCCGTCGCCCGCTTCACCCGGCCCGGGCTCACCCCCGAGGAGGTGCACCGGACCGGCCTGGAGGCCCTCGCCGGGCTGCGCGAGGAGTTCGCCGAGCTGGGCGGCAAGGTGCTGGGCACCACCGACCCGGCGGCCGTGCTGACCGCGCTGCGCGAGGACCGCTCGCTGCGCTTCGGCAGCGCGGCCGAGATCGTCGCCCTGGTGGACGCCGCCCTGGACCGGGCCCGCCGCGCCGCCCCGGACTGGTTCCGGCCGTACCCGATCGCCGACTGCGTGACCAGGGAGATCGACCCGATCGAGGCGGAGACCGCACCACTGGCCTACTACCAGCCGCCGGGTCCGGGCGGCCTCCCCGGCACCCACTGGATCAACACCCTGCGCCCGGAGACCCGGTTCACCTACGAGTACGAGGCGATCGCCTTCCACGAGAGCGTGCCCGGCCACCACCTCCAGATCGCCGTCGCGCAGACCCTGGACCACCTGCCGCGGTTCCGGCGCAACCCGAGCGGCCGGCTGACCGCCCACGTCGAGGGCTGGGGCCTGTACACCGAGCGGCTCGCCGACGAGATGGGGCTGTACGGCTCGGAGCTGTCCCGGTTCGGCATGCTCTCCCTGGACGCGCTGCGGGCGGTCCGGCTGGTGGTGGACACCGGGATGCACCACTACGGGTGGTCCCGGCAGCGGGCGATGGCCTTCGTGCGCTCCAACACCGCGACCCCCGAGGCCAACATCCGCAACGAGATCGACCGTTACATCGCCTGGCCCGGCCAGGCCACCGCCTACCTGATCGGCCGCCAGGAGATCGTGCGGCACCGCGAACGGGCCCAGGCGGTGCTCGGCGCCCGCTTCGACGTCCGGGAGTTCCACCACGCGCTGATCGGGCACGGCAGCCTGCCGCTGGGGGTGCTGGAGGAACTGGTGACGGACTGGATCCTGGAGCACTGACCCGCGGCGCGCCCCGGGCGGCCGGACGCCGTTCCGCGTCCGGTCACCGTTCCGCGTCCGGCCACCGTTCCGCCTCCGACCGACGGGGGGTGCGGCCGCCCGGGGTCACGGCCGTCAGAACCGGACGGTCCGCAGGACGGAGTCGGTGCCGCTGAGACCGGCCAGGTGGAGGGTGCGCCCGTCCGCGCCGAGCTGGGCCTGCACGACGGAGTCCAGCCCGAAGCCGGTGACGGTCTCACCGGGAACGGCCGCGCCGGTCGCGGGGTCGTACGACAGCAGCGCGGACCGCGCCGTCCGCGCGCCGGTGAACACGTAGAGCCGACGGAAGTCCGGGCTCGCACCCAGCAGTTGGGGGCCGCTGTCGGAGGCGCCGAGCGAGAAGCCGGGCCGGAAGGTGTTCGTCTCCGGGTCGAGGGTGTCGAGGGAGACGGCGCCCCACTCGCGGTACCCGCTCGCGTAGACGGTACGGCCGTCGGGGGCGGGCAGGACCGCCTCGGCGGAGCCGAAGTCCGCCACCCGGTCGATGACCTCCGGGACGGCACCCTCGACGTCCAGGTGGTAGAGGTTGTCCGCGGTGCCGACCCAGGCGTCGGTGCCGCCGGGGCCGAGCACCACCCGGTCGACGGTGTAGCCGGTGAGGGTCACGCTGCCGGTGAAGGCCCGCCCGGCGGGGTCGTAGGCGAGCACCCGGCCGGCCCGGCTGCCCAGGCGCACGCCCCAGGGGCCGTACTGGGACAGGTAGACCCGGGTGCCGTCCGGGCTGACGGTGACGGCGTTCAGCGCACCCTTGCTCATCGCCCCGGGGCGGGGCTGGTCGGGCGTGGCCACCCGGGCGAGCAGCCGGCCGGTGGCGGCGTCGAAGGTCAGCAGGTCCCAGCCGTGGGTCAGGTAGACCCGGCTGCCGTCCGGGCTGACCGTCGGACGGCCGACCGTGTCGAAGGACGAGACGGTGAGCAGGTCGGTGCTCGCCCCGGTCCGCAGGTCGAGGGCGCGCACCACGCGGGCCCCGTGGCCCGGGTCGATGTCGTAACTCGCCACCACGAACGCGCGGGTGCCGTCCGGACTCACGGCGAACGACTCGCCCCTGGCACCCAGCGCGACGGTGTCCGAGGCCGGTCCGGCCGGCACCACGCCCTGCCGGACCGTCGCAGCCGGGCCGGCCGGCCCGGCTGCCGCCGCCTCCGTCCCGGCCACCAGCAGCGCCCCCGCCGCCACCACCGCGCCAAGCCAACGCGCCTTCCGCACAAGCCCGTTCATGCTTCCCCTCCCGCCGGTCTGATCGCGGCCCCGCCGCGTCCGCGTCAGGCTACGACACGGCCACCGAGCCCCGGAACGGTTCGGCCGGACTCGGACCCGCTCCGTCCGAACACAGCTCCTTCACGCCGTCGACAGAACCGGAACCGGCCACGGCGGCGGCCGGATCCGGCCGCGTCGCGGAAACGGTTCCGCGCGCCCGGCAAAGGCTTCACCCGCCCGGACGTGGCGTCATCCCCCGAGCCCCACCGGCACGGTAGTGTCCGCACGCGCGGCCCCGGCACGCCCGCTGACCGCCGCCCGCCCACCCCTCGGAGGACCCCGTGCCGACTTCCGTCCGCCGCACCCTGGCCATAGCCGCCGCCGTCCTGGTCGCCGCCGCGGCCGCCGGCTGCTCCCCCGGTGCCGACCACGCCGCCAAGGGGTCCGCGCACGGATCCGCCCCCGGCAACGCGGCGGCCGCCCCGCCCGCCGCCGCGATCCCCACCGGCCCCGGCCCGAAGAGCGGCTACGACGTCCAGCCGCAACCCGCGCCGGGCAGCTGCCACTACCGCTACACCGCGGACAAGCAGCCGCTGCCCGACCCGGCCTGCACCCCGGGCGCGATCAGCCCGGCGGTCACCCAGGACAACCTCAAGGACACCATCTGCAAGCCGGGCGGCTACACCTCCACCATCCGGCCCCCGGCGAACATCACCGGCAAGGAGAAGGCCGAGAACGCCAGGTCCTACGGCTACACCGGCCCGATGGGCGACGCCGAGTACGACCACCTGATCAGCCTCCAGCTCGGCGGCGACCCCAACGACCCGCGCAACCTGTGGGTCGAGCCGCCCTCCCCCGGCCACGTCCCGGGCAAGGGCCCGAACAACCCCAAGGACTCGGTGGAGACCCACCTGCACACCGCGCTCTGCAAGGGCCAGGTCACCCTCGCGGCCGTCCAGCAGGCGATCGCCACCGACTGGACCACCGCCGAGACCAGGCTCGCCGTCCGCTCGGGCTCCGCCCCGACCGCGGAGGCCGACGCCGACGGGGACTGACAGGCCCGCCGCTCGACCGCTTCGAACCGGCCGCAGCGGCATCCGCCGGCGCCGGGCGATGCCCGGCCCGGCGCGTCGCAGGCCGCCTCCCGGCCCCGCCCGCCTCCCGGTCGGCCGCGACGGCAGCCCCCGGCAGGCCCTACCGGACCACCCAGTCCCCCAACCGGCGCGCCAGGCCCAGCAGTTCAGGCTGCCGCAGGACCCGCCCGCTCAAGCTCCGCCCCGACCGCGGAGGCCGACACCGACGGAGACCGGCCGGCCCACCGCTCGACCGCTTCGAACCGGCCGCAACGGCATCCCTACCGGACCACCCAGTCCCCCAACCGGCGGGCCAGGTCCAGCAGTTCAGGCTGCCGCAGGACCCGCCCGCCGAACCCGGGCAGCCTGACGTGCAGCGGCCCGGTCCAGCGTTCCGGGATCGCCGCCAGGCCGTACCGGGCCCCGGCCAGGCCCCCGGTGACGGCCGCCACGGTGTCGGTGTCCCCGCCGAGGTCGATCACGGCGCGCAGCGCCTGCTCGAAGCCCCCGGCGGTGCGCAGCGCCCAGACCGCCGATCCGAGGCAGGGCCAGACCGCGCCGTTGGCCTCGGTGGCGCGGTCCGGGTGCCAGTCGGGGGCGAGGACGGTGGCGTAGCGCTCGCGGTGCTCCGGGTCGACGTGGGCCAGGACGGCGGGGAGTTCCGCCAGTGGGTCGGCGCCGTCGAGCGCGATCCTGACGAGCTCGTGGAAGATCGCCGTGCCCTCCCAGGCGGCCGGGTCGCCGTGGGTCAGCGCCGCGATGCGCCGGCCGGCGTCCATGGTGGCCCTCCGCCCGGCGCGGGCGAAGGCGACGGCAGGGGTCGAGGCCCGCATCAGGGCGCCGTTGCCGGCCGCGTGCAGGGTGTCGGCGAAGTGGGCGGCGGCGGCCGTGTCCCAGGGCAGGCCGCTGCCGAGGACCGTCTCGGTCTGGATGCCGATGTCGCTGGGCCCGGCATCGGCCCAGCGGCGGAACCGGTCGAAGACGTCCGGGAGGTCCAGTTCGCCCCGCTCGACCAGGGACTCGGCGACCAGGACGGCCATCTGGGTGTCGTCGGTGGCCTCGCCGCGCGCCCAGCCGCCGCCCGCCACCAGGTCACCGGGGGTGTCCGGGAAGCGGGCGGAGAAGGCGTCGGCGGGGCCGAACTCGTACGGCGCCCCGAGGGCGTCGCCCACGGCGGCCCCGAGGACGGCCCCGGCCTCACGGTCGGCACGGTCGGTGCGGTCAGCGCGGTCGACCGGGCCGGTCATGCCACCGGCGGGGTGACGGGCAGGTTGCGCTTGTGCTCGGTGCGGCGGTAGTGGCCGAGGACGGTGCGGAAGACCTCCTCGCTGACCGGCATGCCCTCCAGGAAATCGTCCAGGGCGTCGTAGCTGACGCCGAGGGCGTCCTCGTCGGGGCGGCCCGGGGCGAGGTTCTCCAGGTCGGCGGTCGGGACCTTCTTGACCAGTTCGGCCGGCGCACCCAGCGCCTCGGCGACCGCCCGCACCTGGCGCTTGGTCAGGCCGGAGAGCGGCATCACGTCGGCCGCGCCGTCGCCGAACTTGGTGAAGAAGCCGACGGCGGCCTCGGCCGCGTGGTCGGTGCCGACGACCAGTCCGCCCTTGGCGCCGGCCGCCGCGTACTGGACCACCATGCGCTGGCGGGCCTTGACGTTGCCGCCGACGAAGTCCTCGTGGCCGTGGTCGGAGTAGGTGAGGCCGGCGGCCTTCAGCGCGGCCAGCGCGCCGTCGGTGGCGGGCTTGACGTCGACGGTCAGCACCTCGTCGGCGCGGATGAAGCCGAGCGCGAGCTGGGCGTCCGCCTCGTCCGCCTGGACGCCGTACGGCAGCCGCATCGCGGTGAAGGTCACCTCGCGGCCCTCGGCCCGCAGCTGCTCGACGGCGAGCTGGCAGAGCCGCCCGGCGGTGGTGGAGTCGACGCCGCCGCTGATGCCCAGCACCAGGCTGCGCGCGCCCGTGGTCCGCAGCTGCTCGGCCAGGAACTCCACCCGGCGCTCGGCCTCCTTCGCGGGGTCCGGGACGGGCACGACTCCGAGGGCACGGGCGATCTCCCGCTGGACGTCGGCGGGCAGGGGCTCGGTCATTCCGACTCCTCGGGACGGTGGCACAGGACGCGGTCACGAGGATACGACCATCACCCGGGCGGCCGTCACGGGCGGGGGGCCTCCCCGGGTTCCGCCGGCCCCTCGGGCCCTCGGGGGCCGCCCGTTCCCCCCGCCTCTTCCGCCTCTTCCGGCTCCTCCAGCGTCTCCGGCTCCTCCGGTTCCTCCTCCGGTTCCTCCGGCTTCCGCAGGGAGACCGGCCCGTCGGGGCCCGGCGCCGGGTGCGCCAGGATGTCGAGCACCACCCGCCCGTCCACCGTCTCCTGGGCCACCAGCAGCGCCGCCAGCTCGTCCAGGTGGTGCCGGTGTTCGGCGAGCAGGTCGAGGGCCCGCCGCTCGGCCCGGCGCAGCAGGCCCGCGACCGCTTCGTCCACGGCGTGCTGGGTCTGCTCGGAGTACGGGCGGCGCAGCAGGTCCTCGGGGCTGTCGCCGAGGTAGTGGGGGGTGCCGCTGGAGTAGCCGACGGGGCCGAGTTCCGGGGAGAGGCCGAACTCGCGGACCATCCGGGTGGCGACGGAGGTGGCGTTGGCGAGGTCGTTCGCGGCGCCGGTGGAGCCCTCGCCGAAGACCACCAGCTCGGCCGCCCGGCCGCCGAGCTGGACGGTGATCAGGTCGGTCAGGTAGCCCTCGCTGTACAGGTGCCGTTCGGCCTCGGGCAGTTGCTCGGTGGCCCCGAGCGCGACGCCGGCCGGGAGGATGGTCACCTTGGCGACCGGGTCGGCGTGCTCGCACAGCGCGGCGACCAGCGCGTGCCCGGACTCGTGCACCGCGACGGCGTGCCGTTCCTCGGGGAGCAGGGCGTTGGAGGACTCGCGGCGGCCGAGCAGCACCCGGTCGCGGGCGGCGTCGAGGTCGTCGGCGGTGAGGGTGGCCCGGTCGGCGCGCACGGCGTTGATGGCGGCCTCGTTGACCAGGTTGGCGAGGTCGGCGCCGGAGAAGCCGGGGGTGCCGCGGGCGAGCCGTCCGAGGTCGACGTCCGGGCCCAGGCGTTTGCCCTTGGCGTGCACGGCGAGGATGGCGGCCCGCTCGGCCTGGTTGGGCAGCGGGACGGTGACCTGCCGGTCGAAGCGGCCGGGGCGCAGGAGGGCGGGGTCGAGGGCGTCGGGGCGGTTGGTGGCGGCGATGACGACGATGCCGGTGCTCTGGTCGAAGCCGTCCATCTCGGCGAGCAGCTGGTTCAGGGTCTGTTCGCGTTCGTCGTTGCCGCCGAGCCGGGTGCCGCCCGCGCGGCGGCCGCCGACGGCGTCGATCTCGTCGATGAAGATGATCGACGGCGCGCGTTTGCGGGCGTCCTCGAAGAGGTCGCGGACCCGCGAGGCGCCGACGCCGACGAACATCTCGACGAAGCCGGAGCCGGTCACCGAGAGGAACGGCACCGAGGCCTCGCCGGCGACCGCCCGGGCGAGCAGCGTCTTGCCGGTGCCGGGCGGCCCGACCATGATCACACCGCGTGGCCCCTTGGCCCCGGCGGCGGCGTACCGCTCCGGGCTGCGCAGGAAGTCGACCACCTCGCTGACCTCCTGTTTCACCCCCTCGTACCCGGCGACATCGGCGAAGCCGGTGTTCGGCCGCTCGGCCTCGATGATCTTGGCCCGGGACCGCCCGATGGCGCTCAGGCCGCCGCCCAGCGAGCGGGCGGCCATCCGTCCGGACCAGAGGAAGAGCGCGCCGAAGACGAGCAGCGGCAGGAACAGCAGCAGGGTGGACCAGATCGAGCCGCCGCTGCTGCTCCGGCTGCCGGTGACGGTCACGTGGTGGTCGGAGAGCGCGCTGCTGAGCCGGGAGGTGTCCAGGGCGGTGGGGATCTGGCTGGTGAAGTGGGTGCCGTCCTTGAGGGTGCCGCTCACCCCGCCGGTGTCGCTGACGTCCACGGTCTGCACCTGGCCGGCGTCGACCCGGTTGACGAAGTCGGTGTAGCCGAAGCGGGTGCCGGGCTTGCCGGGGTTGGAGAAGAGCACCACCAGGAGCAGCGTCGCCAGTACGGCGAGGGGCAGCAGCCAGCGGCGCCACGACGGCGGCGGGGGCTTGGCCGGACCGCCGGGGCCCCCGGGGCCGCCCTGGCCCTGGTTCCGTCCCTGGCCGGGTCCCCGTGGCTGGCCCCAGCCCTGGCGGGGGCCCGGACCGGAGCCGGAGCTGCGGCCGGAGCCGGGGCCGGGGCCGGGTGGGGTCGCGGGTTGACGGGCAGCGCGCAGCCGGATTCGTACGATCATCCACGCTCACCGCCTCTCGCGGGGCCCGACGGCCTCCGCCCCTCCATGGTCGGTCGGTCGGCGCCCGGACGGGAGCCCGGAGGGGGTGACTGCGGTCCACTCGGGGGAGTACGGCCCGCTCCTACGGCCCGCTCGACACCGGGCCGGGGGCGGGTAGGGGGCCCGGCAGTCGCTCCGGCCGCCCCTCCCGCCGCAAGGAGCAACGGGGCCCGGTGAGTTGATGATCAAGCTGTCGGCCCGAGCGGTCCGTGACCTAGAGTAGCCACATGGTCAACGAGGAATTGCCCGCGATACCCGGGCCGGCCGAGGCCCCCGTGGAACCCCGGGCCGGGGACAGCGACCGGGAGGCGGTGGCCGAACAGTTGCGGATCGCCGCCGGCGAGGGCCGCATCGACCTCGGGGAGCTGGAGGAGCGGCTCGACCGGGCCTACGCCGCCCGCACGTACCGCGAACTCGACGCCCTGGTGGCGGACCTCGGCGGCCGTGCCGGGGCGGATGCCGAGTCCGCGACGAAGGACGTCCTCGTGCTCCGGCCCCGGATGAACAACCTGACGCAGGGCGGCCGGTGGTCCGTGCCCCGCCGGATCGTCGCGGAGACCAGGATCTCCCTGCTCACCATCGACTTCACCGAGGCCGTGTGCGCCCACCGGGAGATCGCGGTCACGGCGTCGACCGGCATGGGCCACATCCGGCTGATCGTCCCGCGCGGCTGGGGCGTTCGGATCGACCCGTCGAGCACCAACACCGGGAACATCGTCAACAAGGCCGCCGAACTCGCGGAGCCCGGCTGCCCGACGCTGACCGTGACCGGCCACCCGCGGTCGGGACCGATCAAGATCAAGCAGCGCCGCCGGAACTGACGACCCGGCGGGCGGCGACCGCTGGCCGGTCGCCGACCGCCGGCCGCCGGGCGGGGTCGCCGGTCCGGTTCGGGCGGTTCGGGCGGTTCAGGCGGTTCAGGCGGTTCAGGCGAAGTCGAGCCCGCCCGTCCGGGTCCGCTTGAGCTCGAAGAACTTCGGGTACCCGGCCAGCAGCCGCACCCCCTCGAAGACCCGCACGGCGTCCTCGCCGCGCGGCACGGCGCTCAGCACCGGACCGAAGAACGCGACGCCGTCCACGTGGATGGTCGGCGTGCCGACCTCCTCGCCGACGGGGTCCATCCCCTCGTGGTGGCTCTTGCGCAGGGCCTCGTCGTACGCGGTGCTGTCGGCCGCCCCGGCCAGTTCCTCGGGCAGGCCCGCCGCCGCCAGCGCCTCCCGGAGGAGGGCGTCGTCGGCGGCCCGGTCCTGGTCGTGCAGCCGGGTGCCGAGCTCCGTGTACAGCGCGCGCAGGACCTGCGGACCGTGCTGCTCGGCGGCGGCGATGCAGACCCGCACCGGGCCCCAGCCGGTGGTCATCAGGCGCTGGTACCGCTCGGGCAGGTCGGTGCGGCCCTCGTTGAGCACGGACAGGCTCATCACCCGGAAGTTCAGGTCGAGTTCGCGCTGTCGCTCGACCTCCAGGATCCACCGGGAGGTGATCCAGGCGAACGGGCAGACGGGATCGAAGTAGAAGTCGACCTTGACGGTGTCGTTGTCGGTCGTGCGGCCGTTGCCGGGGCGCTGGTCCAGGTCGGGCGCGGTGGCCGTCACGTCGCTCGCCACATCATTCGTCATATTTATCGTCACACCGGAGAGGCTAGCGCCGGACTGGCCCACTCTCCAGAGCCAATCAACGGATGATCCAGTGGGCCACTTTCCCGCCCGGCCTACCATCCGGCCGCACCTCACCCCGGTCTCCCTGCCTCCCCGCCTCCCCGCCTCCCCGGCCGCTCAACCGCTCAACCGCACGTCGTCCCGTCCGCCGGCACCGTGCCGTCCAACAGGTAGGCGTCCACGGTCTGCTTCAGGCACGCGTTGCCCGTGTTGTAGCCCCCGTGCCCCTCGCCCTGCAGGGTGACGGTGACGCCGACGCCCGCGCCGAGCTGCTGCGCCATCGTCCGGGCGCCCTCCACCGGGGTGGCCGGGTCTCCGGTGGTACCGACCACCAGGACCGGGGCGGCCCCCGGCGCGGAGACCTCGGGGTGCGCGGTCCGGCCGGGAACGGGCCAGCCGGTGCAACCGGTCAGGCCCCACGCCGTGTACGCCCCGAAGACCGGGGAGGCGGCGCGGAACTGCGGCAGCTGCTGCTGCACGTCCTGGTCCGAGTAGCGCTGCCGGGCGTCCACGCAACTGATCGCCCGGTTCGCGGCGTTCAGGTTGCTGTAGTGGCCCTGCGCGTCGCGCCCGTTCAGCGCGTCGGCGAGCTTCAGCAGCGTGTCGCCGGTCCCCTGCTCCATCGCCTCGGTGAGCCCGGCGGCCAGCGCGGGCCAGGACTCCTGGCTGTACAGCGCGGCCGCGATCCCGGTGACCGCCAGGCTCTCGGTGAGCTGCCGCCCCTGCGCGGTCGGCAGCGGCGACTGCTCCAGCTTCTGCACCAGCGCGGCGACCTTCGCGGTGCCCTCGTCCCCGCCCGTGCCGGTCGGGCAGGTGGCTCCGGCCTGGGCGGCGCACGCCTTCATGAAGTCGGCGAGGGCGAGCTGGAAGCCCTGGGCCTGGCCGAGCGCCGACTGCTGCGGGTCCTTGGTCGGGTCGACCACCGAGTCCAGCACCATCCGGCCGACCTGCTGCGGGAACAGATGGGCGTAGACGCCGCCGAGCTGGGTGCCGTAGCTGATGCCGAAGTAGGACAGCTTCTCGTCGCCCAGCGCCTGCCGCATCAGGTCCATGTCGCGCGCGGCGCTCTCGGTGTCCACGTACGGCAGCACCGGGCCGGAGTTGCGCTCGCAGGCGGCGGCGAACTGGGCGTTGCTGTCGTCCAGCGCCTTCACCTCGCCGGGGGTCTCGGGGGTGCTGTCGGCGGCGGTCGCGGCGTCCATCGCCCGGTCGTCCAGGCACGTCACCCCGGCGCTGGCACCCACTCCGCGCGGGTCGAAACTCACCAGGTCGTAGCGGGAGTTGAGGGAGGAGTAGGTCGCGGCGAGGGCCGGCAGGGTGGCCACGCCCGAGGCGCCGGGGCCGCCGAAGTTGAACAGCAGCGAGCCGATCCGCTGCTGCTCGTCCCTGGCCCGGCTGCGGATCAGCGCGAGGTCGATCATGGTGCCGTTCGGCTTGGTGTGGTCCAGCGGGGCCTTGAGCGTCGCGCACTGCCAGTCGACGGCGGGCGCGGTGCCCTCGCCCTGCGCGCTGGTGGGGGCGGCGCAGGCGTGCCAGTCCAGTGGCTGGGCGGCCGATCCGGTGGCGGCGGCGCCCGCTCCTGCCGCCGCGCCGGTGGCCGGGGCGGGCTCGGCGGCGGAGGAAGCGTCGCCCTGGCAACCGGTGGCGGCGGTGAGCAGCAGGACGGTCAGGCCGAGCGCTCCGGCACCACGGACGACGGTGTGCATGGGGTCGGGTCCACCTCTCGGTCGGCCGGGTACCCCGGCGCGGTCTCGGGCCCGCCGGACGCTCCGGCCCGCTGCGGGGCGGCGTGCGCCCGGCGCTCGGTTCGTCGACGCACCACAGACCCTAGGGGCCCGGACCCGGCGATGCTCTGCGGAGACCTCCGGACGGGGGGCGTGCGCCGAACCGACTGCCACCGGCCGACCGGGTGACGGCCAGTCCGGCCGGGCGAGGAGGGCGCGCCTCCGCCCTGCCCCGCCTCCCTGCGAGCCCGTCTCCGGGCCGGCCGCCCGCTCCGGCTCTCCACCCTGCCGATCGGCAGGGTGGAGAGCATGGTCACGCCCGGGGAACCTCCCGATCGGCACATGTGCGACGGCCTTGCACCGCGCAAGGATGAACGCCATCGGGGCCCCGTCCGGGGCCCCGGAAGGAGCCCTGTCGTGACCGTTCTCTTCCCGCCCCCCGCGCTGTCGCTGTCGCTGCCCCTGTCTCCGTCTCTGTTTCCGTCTCTGTTTCCGGTCCTGCGCCTCGCACTGTTCGCTGTCTTCCGCGCAGGCCTCCGCAGCGGTCCCCGTACCCTCGGCCTCGTCGGTCGTCGGCGCACGCCCTCAGCGCAGCGCCATGCCCGGGGTTCCCCGCACCGCGTACGCCGGCAGCCGCAGCCCGCCGAGGGCTCCCCGGGGCAGGCTCAGCCCGAAGCGCCGCTCGACGGCGCCGAGGGTGCGGCGGCGGGCGGCCCCGTCGGGCTGCCGCCCGGGAGCGCAGGAGGTCACGCCGTCGGCCTCCAGCACTCCGGCGGCGACGAGGTCCGGCACCAGCAGGTCCGGCTCCTGGCCCCAGCGCCAGCGCTCCTCGCCGAGGCCGAAGCCGCACAGCACGGCGCCGTCCCGGGCGTAGTCGAGCAGGGCCGGCCGCTGCTCCGGCATCGGGCGGAAGTGCACCACCTCGGCTCCGTCGCGCGCTATCTCGGTGAGCAGTTCGCCTCCGGTGGAGTCGCCGTACTCGATCGCGAACGTCCAGCCGGCGCACGCGCCGACCCGAATCACGCCGTCCCCGTCGTCACCGGGGCGGTAGACCTCGATGTCCAGGTCCCGGATCTCGGTGTCACTGATCGGCTCGGTCGCGGTGGCCGGATCGGCGCCCATCCGGCGGGCGAGTTCCTCGGGCGTGATCCCCCGGGCGAAGACGACGCCGCCGACCTCACCGTCCGTACCGCTCCCACCCGTTGACGACCGGCCGGTGCTCGGCCGACCGGTGCTCGGCCGACCGGTGCTCGACCGGCCGATCTCCGCGAGCCACTGGATGCCGTCGCCGTCCTGCTCGGCTCCCCCGTGCGTGCCCTCGGTCATGCCGCCCTCCCCTCGCGCACGGCCTGCGGTGACCGGGCGCGCCGGTGGGCACCCTAACCGACCGGGCCGACACCCGGCGGCCGCTCGCGTGATCGCCGCCGGAACCGGCCGCGCGCAGACCGACATCCGCCCCTGATCGATCGGAAGGAGACCGATTCGGAGCCTGACTCACCCGGCCCCAGCCGCCGTTCACAGATCACGGGCACCGGCACCGGCACCGGGGCCGGACCTCACCCGGCCACGGCCGGCACCTTCTGGCCCACGGCTTCGAACAGCAGCTTCGCGGCCACCGTCGCCCCGTCGGTGCGGATGCCGCCCGCGACGGCCTCCGCCCGCACCCGAGTCTCCGGCGCCAGGGCCGTGGCGAACGCGGCGGAGAGCGAGTCGACGGTCGGCGCGCGGTCGAGGTGGGCCACACCGATGCCCAACTCGGCCACCCGGCCCGCCCAGTAGGGCTGGTCGGCGATCCGGGGGACGATCACCTGCGGCACGCCCGCCACGGCCGCGGTCGTCGTGGTGCCCGCACCGCCGTGGTGGACGACGGCGGCCACCCGGCGGAACAGGGCCTGCTGGTTCACCTCCCCGACGACATGGCAGTCCTCGCGGTCGTCGATCGGGGCGAGTCCGGCCCAGCCGCGAGCGAGGAGCACGCGGCGGCCGTGCGCGCGGCCCGCCTCGACGGCCACCTTCGCGATGCCCTCCGGGGCGTAGGCGGCCATGCTGCCGAAGCCGACGTACACGGGTGGTTCACCGGCGTCCAGGAACGCCTCCAGGTCGGCCGGGAGCGGGCGGTCGTCGGGCAGGATCCACGCCCCGGTCTGCAGGACGTCGAGTTCCGTCATGCCCGCAGACGGGCACAGCGTCGGGTCCGCCGCCAACCACGGTTGCGAGGTGAACACATGGTCGCGGACGTTCTCCACCGGCGGCAGGCCGAGCTCCGCCCGGAGGCTGTTGAGCGCCTCCCCGTACAGCCCGTTCACCCTCTGGGCGTCCTGCTCCCACAGCTTCCGGTAGTCCGTCTCGCCCGCCGGGGACGGCGTGCCCGGCCGCTGACCGGGCCGGAAGTGCCGCGAGGGCAGTCCGAGGGTGTGGAAGCAGGCCAACACGTAGTGGAGGCCGTACTTCTCCGCGACGTCCCGCGCACCGGCCGGCATCAGCCCGGTCGCCAGCAGCACGTCACAGCCCTCGGCCGCGGCCGTCAGCGTCTCGAACCGGGCGGCCACCAGCTCGCGGGCGAGCCGGAACGCGTCCTCCGCGGTCGGCGGCTTCGGGCCGGCGACCACCGAGTGGACGGACGGGCCGAGCGGCACCAGCGGCACTCCCGCCCGCGCCAGCACCGCCGCGAACTCCTCGTCCGGCGGCGCACACACCCGGACCTCCGCGCCGAGCCCCCGCAATGCCGCCGCCAGCCCGGCCAGCGGCTCGACGTCCCCCCGCGATCCCCACGTCGTCATCAACACACGCATTTCACGACTCCCGTTCCCGCAGGTCATGGCCTTACGGCCGGGATTCTGCGACATGACGGGGGCCTTGCCGCAAGCCCCGGGGCACGGTATAGCTTGATAGTGGCAGGGGGATTGGTTCTGCTCGCCCTTCCTTTTGGCCGCCCGGTCCGACCCGCTCCCCCGAACCAGCCGCAACGGCCGCCCCGGAGCAACCCACCCCTTCGTGGCTGCCCGGCTGCCCGCCGGACGCTTCCCGGGTGGCGGGTCCGCCACGTTCGCGGACCCCACCCCGAGCCTCGCACCGAACCTCACGCCGACAGCTCGGCGCGTCCTCCGGCTCCCCCCAGTCGCCCTGTTCGGCACGACCTTCCGCGCACCGGCCTGCCCGACACCGGCCTTCCGTGCACTGGCCCGCCCGGCACTTGCCCGCCCGGCGCCGGGCAGGTCCCGTCGGCCCGCGCCCGTCAGGCCGTGAGCCGCCCGTCCCGCGCCACCACCCGGCCCGCACGGACCACCAGTTCGCGCGCCGGCAGGTCGATCACCACCTGCGGCAGGCACTCGCCCGTCACCAGCAGGAAGTCGGCGGGCGAGCCCGGCGTCAGGTCGGCGGCCGGCAGGTCCAGCAGTTCGGCGCCGCCGTCGGCCGCCAGTGCGAAGCAGTCGGCCAGTTGCTCGTCGGTGCGGGCGTCGGTGGTCCAGCCGAGCAGGTGGGCGCGGTGCAGCATGTCGGCGTTGCCGTACGGGCTCCACGAGTCGCGCACCCCGTCCGAGCCCAGCCCGACCCGCACCCCGTGCGCCCGCAGCTCGCGGAACGGCAGCACCTGGTGGGCCGAGGGCGCCACGGTGGTGAGGCCGACGCCGGATTCGGCCAGCTCGGCGGCGAGGTCGGCGAGCGGGGCGCCGGTCAGCTCGGGGACGCAGAAGGCGTGGCTGACGACCACCTTGCCGGCCAGTCCGGCCGCCCTGGTCAGTGCGGCGATGTCGCGCAGCGGGCCGAGGCCGCGCTCGCCCCGGTCGTGCAGGTGGATGTCGAGGCGCAGTCCGTGCTGCACGGCCAGGCCGAACAGCAGCTCCAGCTGGGCGGGCCCCTCACCGTCCGAGCCGGCCGCGCCCTCGGCCGGGGTGCCGTCGAAGCCCGCCGGGTCGATGCCGCCGATGGCGTCGATGAGCCCGCTCGCCGCCGCCTCGGCGAGCAGCGCACCGGCGCCGGGCATCCGCCGCACCCCGTGCTGGGGGAAGGCGACCAGCTGGACGTCCAGTACGCCGGCCAGCCGTTCGCGGGCCTCGGCGAGCCCGGTCACGCCGGCCAGTCCGTACGCGGGCGCGACGTCCACGTGCGCCCGCACCGCGCGGGTGCCGCGGGTCACGGCGTGGCCGAGCAGCCGGTGGGCCCGGTCGGCGATCGGGGTGCGCTGGTTCCGGTGGAGGTCGACGTCGCCCTGCACGTACTCGGGCAGCGAGCCGGCCGGGCGGCGGCTGTACCAGGGCTCGCCCCAGGCGGTCTTGTCGGGGTGGATGTGCGCGTCCACCAGGGTGGGCAGGGCGATCCGGCCACCGCCCTCGACCACCTCCGGCACCGCTCCGTCCGGCACCCGCTCGGCGAGCCGGCCGTCCACGGAGACCAGGTCGACGGCCCGCTCGGCGCCGTACGGGCGGACGTTCCGGAAGAGTGTGACGGACGGCGTGGTCATGGGGTGCTCGCTCTCGCTCCGGTTCCCGGGGTGGTCCGACTTCGTGGACGGAATCTGTCCGACAGGCAAAACGTCCAACCTTTCCTTCAACATTCTGTTTATCATCTCCGGGTCCCCGTCCCCCGTCCGGAGTCGCTCACGCATGCCCACACCACCGCCCGCCGCCACGCCCGGACCGCACCCGCTGCACGCGCTGCGGGCCACCGTCTTCGCCATCGGCGCCCTGCTCCTCCTGGTCGGGGTGGGCGTACTGCTCGACCAACCGCTGCTGATCCCGCCGTTGGTCGCCAGCGCCGCGCTGGTGCACGGCGCGCCCGGACTGCCGATCTCGCAGCCGCGCAACCTGCTCGGCGGTCAGCTGATATCGGCCCTGATCGGCTTCGCCACCCTGGCCGTCACCGGCAGCACCGCCTGGGGCGCGGCCGTCGCCGCCGGGCTCTCGCTGGGCGCGATGATGCTCACCCACCTCTCGCACTCCCCGGCCGTCGCCACCGCCGTGATCGTGGTCCTGCAGGCGCCGCACCCCGTGCCCTTCCTCCCGCTGCTCGCGCTGGCCGCCGGTCTGCTGGTCCTCATCGGCCTGCTGCCCCACCGGATCGGCCGGCACCCGGTCCGCTACCCGGTGTCCTGGTGACGGCGACGCCCGAGCACCCGGCGCCGCCAGAGCTCCCAGCGCCGCCGGAGTTCCCGGCGCCGCCATGGCTCCTGGCCGGGCCGTAGCTCCGGGCCACGCCGCGGCCACCGCCTCCCGTGCGCTTCCGCCCCCTCCACTCTCCCGCCGAACGCCGACGGCCGGGTCATCCGATCGGATGACCCGGCCGTCCTCCGTTCCGCCCGACAATGGCGACCGCCCCTCCGGCGCCCCCGAGCACCCGGGACGGCAGGCTGGGGCCGTCGTACGTCCGCCCACCCCGCCGAGGAGCACCCGCCATGACCGCCCTCCCGCTCTCCCCCGCCGACCGGGCCCTGCTGGACGCCGCCGACCGCGGCGACCTCGACGCCGTCCGCGCGGCCCTGACGGCGGGTGCGGCCGTCGAGGCCCGTGACGCCGAGGGCCGCACGCCGCTGCTGCGGGCCGCCTTCGCCGACCGGGTCGCCGTCGCCCGGCTACTGGTCGAGGCCGGCGCGGACGTCAACGCGCAGGACGCCCAGCTGAACAGCCCCTGGCTGGTCACCGGCATCACCGGCAGCGTCCCGATGCTGCGCGCCCTGCTTCCCGGCGGCCCCGACCTCGGCCTGCGCAACCGCTACGGCGGGGTGTCGGTCATCCCCGCCGCCGAGCGCGGTCACGTCGCCTACGTCCGCGCGGTCCTCGGCGAGACCGCCATCGACGCCGACCACGTCAACGACCTCGGCTGGACGGCCCTGCTCGAAGCCGTCCTCCTCGGTGACGGCGGCCCGGCCCACCAGGAGATCGTCGGCCTCCTGCTCGCCCACGGCGCCGACCCGCACCTCCCCGACGCCGACGGCGTCACCGCCCGCGGCCACGCCGAGCGCCGCGGCTTCCACGGCATCGCCGAGGCGCTGCGCGCGGCCGAGGCCAAGACCACGGCCGAGGCCAAGACCGAGGCCGGGACCAGGACCGGGACCAGGACCGGGACGGAGGACACGACCAAGCGCGCGGAGCACGGGAAGGGCCCGGGCGCCGCCGCCTGAAACCCCGGCGGACGGGTGTCCCCGTACCACTCCCCGGACGGTGCCGTGGCGGAGTCAGCCCGCCGACGGCCGCTGCGCGGGCTCGGGGGCCCCGCCGGCCGCGAGCGCGACGACGGCGATTTGGCCGCCACCCGGGGCCGGCTCGGGCGCCTCGCCCGGAACCGGGCCGGGCTCGGCCCGTTCCTCACCCCGGGCGGCGACGGCCAGGCAGGCCGCGATCAGCACGACGTTCTTGAGGATGTACTGCCCCTCCAGCGTCGGGACGGGCGGCACTCCGTGCAGCCAGACCTCGTCCGGCAGCAGGACGAGCGTCGCGAACACCCCGGTCATGTGCACCAGGAACACGGCCAGGACGACACGGAACAGCACCCCGGTGACCAGGCCGGCCCCGATGGCGACCTCCATCAGCGCCAGCAGCGGCCGCGAGACGCCGGGCGGCACCAGGTCGAAGGTCATCAGGCTCATGCAGCGGGTGGCGAGGTCCTCCGCAGGGCTGCCCCCGGGAACGAACTTGAGCACCCCGAACCAGAGGTACACCACCCCGACGCTGACCCGCAGGGCCACCGGGGCCACCCGCCGGTAGCCGCGGGAAAAACCGTCGGCCCGGCGTCTGCCCGACCTCACCACCCGCGCGAGATACGACTCCATCCGCCCCTCCTTCAGATCCCTTCGGAGTCCCCGGCACCGAAGAGGACGGAATGCACCACGGCAGGCGGGATCCGGGTGAGGGGCGGCCCGAAGCACCGACCGGGGCACGGCCCGTCAGGTGCCGGCTCGGAAGCCCGCAGCCTAGCGCCCCGTTCCCCCGATGGATAGAGATCGACAAAACGGTCGCGGCAGTCGGCAGTCGGCGGTCAGCGGACCGCGGGCGGCAGGACGGGCTGGCCGAGGACGTAGCAGCGCAGGTCCACGTCCTCGGTCAGGGCCGGCGCGTGGCCGGGAAGCGCGACGGCACCGACCACGACGACGAAGGTCCTGGTCACGGCGTCGCTCCCCTTCTTGGCCTGCGGGGCCTGGAAGAGCAGGTAGCGGGCCAGCAGGTAGTCCTCCGTGGTGAGGCGGGGGCGGGCCAGGAGGTCGAGGGCGGCGGCGTGCAGGGCGGCGCTGTCCCGGGGGGTGGGGGTGGCGGTGTAGATCGGTCTGCCGCCGCCCTCCACCCAGGAGGCGTCCAGGCCCCGAGCCGCGTACCGGGCGGTGAGTTCGGCGTCGATGCGGCGGGCGGCGTCGCCCCGCAGGATGCGGTTGCCGGCGATCCGCCGTCCGTCCGGCAGCAGTGCCCAGTTCTGGAGGGTGTCGCCCTCGACGCCCTCGGCGGCGAAGCGCTCCTCGGCGAGACGGCCGTAGCGGAGCATGGCGTCCCAGGCCGGGGTCGCGCGGCCTCCGGTGTAGGTGCGCGTGGCCCGGTCCCACGCCGCGCCCTCGCGCAGTCTTCGGACCTCGCCGAGGCGGTCGTAGTTGGTGTCGCCGTCCCGGATCGGGGTGCGGAAGCGCTCCGGGTCGAAGGCGGTCCCGGCGCCGGGCGGCGGTCCCATCGTGACGGCGAGGCGGTAGCGCCAGTCGACCAGTCGCGCGTGGACGGTGGCCAGCGCGGCCACCCGGGCCGGACGGTCCGGGGCGCTCTCCCATGCCCGGGCCAGCAGGCCGGCCGCTTCGACGGCGGCGCTCGCCTGCTCGGCGGCGAAGGCGCGGGCCTTGACCTGTCGGCCGGGGTCGGCGGAGCGCAGTGCGAGCGGGCTGGTGGGGAAGTCACCGGAGGTGATCGGGGCAGTGGGCATGACTCTCTCCTGGTCGGTCGAGCAGGCTGGTCCGGCCAACGCCGTCCGCTTCGAGCGGCGGCCGCCATGTGCCCATCCTCCCGGGCGGGTTGCGGCCGCCGGTAGCGCTTGCGGCGATTCACGTCCCTCGTTCCTCCGGCCGGACGCCGCACGCGCGTCGGCTCCCCGTGGTTCGTCCCTGCCCACCTTGCCCCCCTCCGCGCCCCTCCGTGCCCCTCCGTGCCGTGGGCTCCCGCCGACTCGGCGGAGGGCTCCCGACACCCGAAACCTGCTCCAACACCCGACCATCCGAACGAGTGAAGCCGCTTGAATGCCGCATTCGAACAGCACCATCATCAGGCGCCATCGACCCGTCGAACCGTCCCGAACTCGCGGCCAGCGTCGACCACTTGGCCAAGCGGACGGCCGGACCAGCAGCCCCACCCACCCGAACGAGGAGTCCTCCCGGTGATCGACTTCGACGTGCTGACCGACCTGGCCCTGCACGAGGGCATCGAGCGGATCGACGTCGGCGTGGTGGTCCGCGACCCGGCAGGACGGATCCTGATGGTCCGCCGGACCGCGCACGACGACCTGCCCGGCCGATGGGAGTACCCCCACGGCGCCTGGGACGGCGACGAGGACCCTGCGGCCGGCGCCGCCCGGGAACTCGCCGAGCAGACCGGGCTCACCGGCCCGACACCGGAGTACGCGCGGCACCTCGACCTCACCGACCGACACGGAAGGCGGGTACGGCAGTTCGTCTTCACCACCGTCGCTCCGGCCGGCTCCCCGATCGCCCTCTCCCCCGATCACGACGACCACCGCTGGGCCACCGTGGACGGGCTGCCGCCGACCGGCGACGGGGAGCGCACCGCGATCGAGTGGCTGATCGGCCGGCTGGCCGTTCCCGGCTGGCGTCCGGCCGGCGGCTACCTCGCCACCATCGCCCGGCCCAGCTCCTACGGCTGCTTCCTGGTCACCGACCCGCAGGGCCGCGTCCTCGGAATGCGCTCCGCCCTGGACCCGGGCACCTGGAACTTCCCCGGCGGCAACGTCGAACGCGGCGAGACCCCGTTCGCCACCGCCCTGCGCGAGGCCCGGGAGGAACTCGGCCTCGACCTCGCCGCCGAGAACCCCGAGGTCGTCGCCCGCAGGCGGCTGGTCGCCGCCATCCACGAGCAGGCGGGCACCGGACACCACCCCGTCCCGGCGTGCGGCTACGTCTTCGACGGCGGCACCCTCACCGCCGAACAGCAGGCCCGGATCCGCCTCGATCCCACCGAGCACACCGAGTGGCGGTTCGAGAGCGCCCACGACTGGCGCACCCTCATGGACCCGGACCGCTACCGGCGGCTGCGGCAGATCCTGCGCGCCCACCGCTCGGGCGTTCCGCTCTACCTGGAGCACCCCACCCCGGACGGCGACGACTTCGAGGGCGTCCTGGTCTTCGTCACCGACCGCTCCGGCCGCCTGCTGATGCACCAGCGCGAGGACCGGCCGGGCATGCCCTGGCCCGGCCACTGGACGCCGATCGGCGGTTGGCGGGAGGCCGACGAGAGCGCCCCGGAGAGCGCTGTGCGCGAGGTCCGCGAGGAGGCCGGCATCGAGATCACCGGGCTGCGGCCCCTGCCCGACCCGCACCAGGACCTCGGCCTCCCGCTCACCCGCGTCCTGCACGCCGTCTGGGACGGCCCCGACGCCGCCCTGCGGCTCGGCGACGAGGGGTTGGCCGTCCGCATGGTCCCCTTCGACGAGGTTCTCGACCTGCCCGTCCCGCCCTATCTGCGGCACTACCTGCCCCTGCTCACCGAAGCCGCCCCGAGCACCCCGTGAACCCCACCCCACTCCCCACCCGGTCACCTTCTGACATGCCCGGCCGCCACCGCCGCCCACCGCCACCGGAGCAGGAAGGCCTGCCCCCCGACGTCGATCTGCGGCTGCGCGCCATCACCCTGGGCCGCACCGTCGTCGACGAGGGCGTGGTCACGCTCCCCAGCGCGGCGCACCCGTACGCCTACCGCACCCTCTACCGGCCCGACGGGAGAGTGGACCACATCCTCGAACGCCTGGATCCCGGCCCACCGCATCCGCGCGGCTCCCGCCCCACCGAGTAGTCGGCCCCCTGACGTGCCGAACTCGTGCGGCCCGGCACCTCCCTTCGGTGCCGGGCCGCACGAGCGGTGGCCGTGCGGATCGGGTCAGAGCACGGTGACGGTGAACACGGGCGAGGCGGTGCTCCCGCTGACGATGCGCAGCTCGTTCAGGCCCTTGATGCCGAGCTTCACGCCGAGCGAGTAGGACCCGTCGCGGGTCGTGGTGACGGAGGCGGGCAGGGTGACCCACGCGCCGTTCTGCTTCTGCTGCAGCGTCACCGTGCTGCCCGGCGCGAGGCCGGTGGTCGTACCGGTGACGCGGAACAGCTGCCACGCCTGGACGGAGGAGACCGACGGCTTCGCGGTGATCCCGGCCTGCGCGGCGGGCACGGGCTGGGTGACGGGGGCGGGCTGGGAGACGGGGGCGTCCGCCATGGCGGTGCCCGCCACGGCGAGGGAGAGCGCGCTGAGGGTGGTCACGGCGGCCAGGCGCAGGGAGTTCCGCTTGGAGACGATCACAGGTGCACCCCTTTACGAGGAGGGTTCGGCCCGAAGGCACGAGCGGTGCGACTCGGGCTCTGTCACTCTGCAGGACGCACCGCCCCGCACACGGGTTGTGGACGGAATGTCACCGCTCTGTAACAGTAGGCGATGGACCGGCGAGCCGTCACCTGCGCACCTCCGGGCGATGCCCGGCCCGGCGCGGCCCGGGCGGCCGCTACCTGGGGGACATGACCTCTCCGCCCTCCCCCGCCCGGCGCCCCGCCGGCCCCGGCGAAGAGCAGGCCCAGGAAGACCAGGAGGCACCGCTCGGGCCGCGCTCAGCGGTGGTTGACGATCACGAAGATGCCCAGGCCGATCGCGGCGAGGACCACCGCGAAGCACACCGCGGCAACGGCGTAGCCGAGCGCCCCGCCGGTGGGGCGGGAGCCCGCGGCCCGGCCGCCTCCCGCCTCCTGAGCGCCTCCCACCGACGGGTAGAGGGCGCGCACGCCGACGGCGAACAGCGCGGGAAGGCCGGCGCCGGCGAGGATCCCGACCACGACGATCTTCCAGAGCGCGTCGACATTGACCCAGGAGTTCACAGGCGCACCTTGTCGGGGGGAGTCTCGGGCTCCGGCACGACCGAGCCGGTCCACGCGGCGTTGACGTTCTCCGGGGTGACGGCCGGGTAGCGGGAGGCGACGAAGAAGGCGATCGACGCCGCCACCAGAACGGCGAAGACGGTCACGACGCCGCCGGTGCCGCCGATGCCGAGGGCGGCCCAGTAGGCCAGTGCCCCGACCAGTCCTGAGGCGGGGAGGGTGAGCAGCCAGGCCGCCACCATGCGGCCGGCGATGTTCCACCGCACGACCGCGCCCTTCTTGCCGACCCCCGATCCGAGGATCGACCCGGTGGCGACGTGAGTGGTGGAGAGCGAGTAGCCGAAGTCGGCGGAGCAGAGGATGACGGCGGCCGAGGCCGACTCGCTGGCCATCCCCTGCGGCGGTTCGATCTCCACCAGTCCCTTGCCCAGCGCCCGGATGACCCGCCAGCCCCCGACGTAGGTGCCCAGGGCGATGGCCATGGCGCAGGAGGCGATCACCCACACCGGGGCCTTCGCGTCGGCGCTCAGCGTCCCGTTGGCGATCAGGGCCAGGGTGATGACGCCCATGGTCTTCTGCGCGTCGTTGGTGCCGTGGGCGAGCGAGACCATGCAGGCCGAACCGACCTGGCCGCCGCGGAAGCCGCGCGTGCGGGCGCCTTCGTCGACCCCGCGGGTGAGGCGGTAGACGAGGTAGGTGCCGAGGGCGGCGACCGAGCCCGCGATGAACGGCGACAGGGCGGCCGGCACGATCACCTTGGCGACGAGGCCCTGCCATTTGACGGCGGAGGCGCCGGCCGCCGCCATGGTCGCCCCGACCACGCCGCCGATCAGCGCGTGCGAGGAGCTCGACGGGATCCCGACGTACCAGGTCGCCAGGTTCCACAGGATGCTGCCCGTCAGGCCCGCCACGACCACGGTCAGCGTCACGTCGTGGCTCTGCACCAGGCCGCTGGCGATCGTCGCGGCGACCGCGGTCGACAGGAAGGCGCCCACCAGGTTCAGGACCGCCGAGACGCCGACCGCGACCCGCGGCGGGAGCGCGCCGGTGACGATCGAGGTCGCCATGGCGTTGCCGGTGTCGTGGAACCCGTTGGTGAAGTCGAACCCCAGCGCGGTGAGCACCACCAGCGCCAGAACCACGTCATTGCCGATCACGGGGACGAACCTAGCCCGCCGACCGCCGTCGAACCGGCCTCCCACGACCTGGACGGGCCGGGATGGCCCGGGGCATCACCCGATCGGACCAGTACGCCGCGACCGGGCGCGCGGCCTGGCGCACGCACGGCTCTCCTCGCCCGCCCCGCCCCGCCCGATCGGCCAGCCGATCGGTCAGCCGATCGGTCAATAATTCAGTGTTGCCGATCAGTTCACGACTGATAGCGTCCCCGGCGTGGCAAAGCTGAACCAGATCATCGCCGTTGAAAAGGGCGTCAAGTCCAAGTCCTTCCAGGAGCTGACGCAGGCCCACCAGGACCTGCAGAAGCCCGCGCTGCTGGCCGGGATCTCCCGCGCCTACCAGCCCAAGGACGAGGAGGGCGAGCAGCTCCCGCCGGAGTCGACCCGGGTGCAGCTGAAGGCCGAGGACATCCTGCGGTCGACGGCGAACACCCTCACCCGGCTCTTCGACGTGACGGCCACCAAGGACTGGGCGAACATCGACGCCCGCGCCGACGTGGTGGTGGACGGCCAGGTGCTGCTCCCCCGGGTGCCGGTGCCGTACCTGCTCTTCCTGGAGAAGCAGCTCACCGACCTGTTCACCTTCGTGAAGAAGCTCCCGGTGCTGGACGCCTCCGAGTCCTGGAACCTCGACCCGTCCACCGACTCCTGGAAGACCGAGCCGGTGCGCACCATCCGGACCAAGAAGGTGCCGCGCAACCACGTGAAGGCCGAGGCCACCGAGAAGCACCCGGCCCAGGTCGAGGTCTACTACGAGGACGTCGCGGTCGGCTACTGGACCACGGTCAAGTTCTCCGGCGCGCTGCCGGCCCGCCGGGTGAACGAGCTCGCCGAGCGGGTGGAGAAGCTCCAGCAGGCGGTGAAGTTCGCCCGCGAGGAGGCCAACGCGGTCGAGGTCACCGACCAGCGGGTGGGCGACGCCGTCTTCGGCTACCTGTTCCGGTAGCCCCATGATCGCCCGCCCGGGGAGCCGGGCGGGTGCACCGGGCGCGACGCGGACCCGACCGGGGAGCCGGACGGGTGCGTGCGCTGCGCGGTGCGAAAAGCTGAAACTGACGTTGAAGCTGACGAGGGGTCACAGTGGAGGTTCGAATCCTCCTCCCGGCGCCACCGGCCGGGGTAGCCCAAGGCAGGCAGAGGCAGGCCCCCTGAATCTCAGACTCTCGCTCCAGTCTCAGCATTCGCCGCCGAACACCGGATCGACCGGGTGCGGACGAATATCGACGAATGCGGGTTCAAGTCCCGTCTGTGCCGCTCCGTGGCACGGTAGTTCAAAGGTAGAACGCGTCGATTTCAATCTGATCCGCGGCCCTTAAACGTGCCGGTGTGCGCAATTGGGCGGCAATCAGGGGCCCGGGAGCAGGCTACGCTCCCGGGTCCTCTCAGCTTTCCCGCCACCCGGTTCCGCGGGTGGCCGGCCTCAGGAGGGCTGCTCGGCCAGCGACTTGATGCCGTCGAGGGTCGCCGTCATGCCGGTGCGCAGCTCGTTCAGCCGGAAGTCGACGATCCGCTCCTCCAGCTCCGGCTCGGCGTCGATGTACAGGCTGGCACCGCTGCGGCCCGGGCCCACCACCACCGACTGGCACAGCCGGGTGCCGCCGTCCTCGGAGGTCAGCTCGAAGCGCCACCGGGCGAGCGCTCCGGCGAGGTCCGACACCGGCTCGCCGTAGCGGCCGTCCGCGTCCATCACGCCCCAGGCGAAGACGTGCCGGCCGTGCGGACCGGCCGGTTCCGTCACCCCGGTCAGCTCGGTGACCTCGGAGACCGTCCGCCAGTCGGGCATGTCCTTGCGGCTGTTGTGCCCCTCGAAGCGGGCGCCGACCGCGGGGCCGTCCGCGCCGTCCAGCCAGGCGACGCGTCGCAGCTCCGGGCTGAGCCGGGCCGGCAGGGCGATGTCCGTCACCAGTTCCCACACCCGTTCCACCGGCGCCGCGACGAACACCTCGCACCGCGCACCCGGACCGTCGGCGTACCGCATCCCCGTTCCCCCTGTCCCTCGTCACGGCGCTCGCACGCCGCTCTCGTCCGTCGTCGCGGGTCGACACCCGCCCGCGCCCCGCCATCGCGTCCGGAACGCCGGCGGGGCTGCGGGCGGGTTGCCGCCCTGGGCCCTGCTTCGATGATCGATCCCCCGGAACACCCAAGTCAATCCGCCGATGTGCTGGGACACCCCCAAGGGATACCTTGGGTCTCCGTGACCATTGACGACCTCCGCGTCTTCGCCGCGGTCTGCCGGGCCGGCTCGCTCAGCGCCGTCGCCCGCGACCTGAACCGCACCCAGTCCGCCGTCAGCCAGCACGTGAAGCGGCTCGAACGGGAGGTCGGCCTCGCCCTGATCGAGCGCCACCCCCGCGGAGTCGTCCCCACCAGGGCGGGGAACCTGCTGCGCACGGCGGTCGCCGCCGGCCTCGGCAGCATCGACCACTCGCTGCACCGGATCGCCGAACTCGCCCGCGGCGAAGGCGGATCCGTGCGGATCACCACCGGGGCCACCAGCATCCGGCACTTCATGTCCGCGGCCGTGGTCGACTTCCGGCGGCGCTTCCCCCAGGTCAGCCTGGAGTTCCAGACCGAGGTCTCCAGCCGCAGCTGCCTGGAGTCGCTCACCGCCGGCCGGGTCGACCTCGCCTGGATCACCCTCGGCGTCCCGGCCCGGGGCATCGACCAGCGGCCGGTGGTCGAGCTGCCCTGGGTGCTCGCGGTCGCGGCGGGCGACCCGCTCGCCGCCCGGGCCCGGCTCTCGCCCGCCGACCTCCAGGACGCCCGGCTGATCGGGCTCCCGCAGAACTCCGTCTCCCGTTCCCAGGTCGAGGCCTGGCTGGGGAAGGCGGGCATCCGGCCGGTCTTCGACACCAGCGTCGCGGACTGGGACACCGCGATCCTGCTCGCCGAACTCGGCCTCGGCCACGCCGTCGTCCCCGCGCTCCCGCAGTGGCAGGGCCCCGGCCATCCCGGCCTGCGGCTGCTCCCGCTGCCCGACCTGCCCGCCCTCACCGCGGGCTGGGCCGTCCGGGACTGGGAGAACCTCGGCCCGCTCGCCCGCGCCTTCGCCGACACCGTGGCCGCCCACTGCGGCCGCGGGACTCCCCCCGCCGCCGCACCGCAGGCCGACTGACCGGGCCGGGTCCGGCGTCCGCCGCCGGGTCGGCGCCCGGCCCCTCGACGATCAGCTGGCTGTGCTCCTCGGAGCGGCTGAACCCGGCCTCCCGGACGGCGAACACCCCGGGGAATTCAGGAAGTTCGAGGAGGTCGGCCGCCTGGCGGCGGGCGAGGCGGCGCGGAGGGCGGTCGCGCGCGAGCAGATCCGCCATCCCGCCGTGATCAGGCTCGCAGTCGCCCGCGGACAACGGCTCCGGTTCCCCCCGCCCGGGCCCGGCCTCAGGAGGACGAGCGGTCCAGGAAGCGCCGGATCCCCTCCCGTACGCCCTCGGTCGGCACCGTCGCGGCGAAGGCCGCCGCCTCGACCGCGAGCCCCTCGTCGATCGGCAGGTTGACGCCCCGGGTCACGGCACGCAGGCAGGCGGCCACGGCCGTCGGTGCGTGCCGGATGATCCGGTCGGCCAGGTCCCGGGCCGTGTCCAGCAGTTCGTCCGCCGGGACGACCGAGTTGACCAGGCCGATCCCGGCGGCGCGGGCGGCCGGGATCGGGTCGCCGGTGAGGATCATCTCCAGGCCGCGCTTGCGGCCGACGTGCCGGGGCAGTCGCTGGGAGCCGCCGAAGGGCGGCGGGAAGCCGAGTGAGATCTCCGGCTTGGCGAAGGTCGCGTGCTCGGCAGCGACGGCCAGCGGGGCGGCTTCGGTGATCTCGCAACCCCCGCCGTAGGCCAGGCCGTTGACGGCCACGATGACCGGCTTGGGGAACTCCTCGATCCGCCGGGTGAGGGTGTGCCCGCGCCGGACGAACTCGCGCAGCGCCCGCTCCGGCCCGCCCGCGACGCTGGCCGCCAGCGACGGGATGTCGGCGCCCGCGCTGAACGCCCGCCCGCCGGCGCCGGTGAGGATGACGGCGCGGACGGTGTCGTCGGCGTCGATGCCGTCGAGCTCGGCGAGCAGTGCGTCGATCGTCGGGTAGTCGAGGGCGTTGAGCTTCTTTTCCCGGTCGATGGTGAGGGTGACGACGTGCCGGTCCCGCTCGCTGCGGATGGTCATGGGGGTGGGCTCCGTTCCTGGCCTCGCTGCTGGGTGGTTCGAGGCTAGGAACACCCGCCCAGGACAATCCACTTATTGTCCTGGATACACCCGGGTACACTCCCCCACGCGCTCCCCCGCCCGCGCCCGCACGCCCGCGCCCCCACTCCCAGGAACGGCAGGTGACCGGTGCGACCGCCCTCCTACAAGGCCGTCGTCGACGAGTACGCGACCGCCATCCGCTCCGGCGCGCTCCCGGCCGGCACCCGCCTGCCGACCCACCGCGCGCTCGCCCGCGAGCGGCGGATCGCCCTCGCCACCGCCACCCGGGTGTACGCCGAACTGGCCGCCGCCGGACTGGTGGTGGGCGAGCAGGGCCGCGGCACCTTCGTCCGGCTGCGCTCCGGCTTCGACGGCCTCGAACCCTCGCGCGCGCTCCCGGTGCCCCGGGTGGCCGACCTCTCCTTCAACCAGCCGCTCGCCCCCGGGCAGGGCGACCAGCTGCGGCAGGCCCTGCGCGCGCTCGCCTCCTCCGGCGACGCCGAGGCCCTGCTGCGCCAGCACCCGCCGGGCGGCCACCGGCACGACCGGGCGGTGGTGGCCACCCATCTGCTGGACCGCGGGATCGACACCGCACCCGAGAACGTCCTGCTGACCAGCGGGGCGCAGCAGGCCCTGGACTGCGTCCTGCGCACGCTCACCCGCCCCGGGGACGTGCTCGCAGCGGACGCGCTCGGCTACCCGGGCATCAAGCTGCTCGCCACCGCCCACGGGCTGGACCTGGCCCCCGTCCCGGTCACCGCGGCGGGCCCGGACCTCGACGCGCTCGACCGGCTCTGCCGAGCCCGGCCGGTGCGGGCGGTGTACACCCAGCCGACCGTCCACAACCCGCTCGGCTGGGTGCTCGACCGGGCGCGGCGCGAACGGCTCGTCCGGCTCGCCGCCGAGCACGGCTTCACGCTGGTCGAGGACGGCACGTACGCCTTCCTGGAGGCCGCGCCGCCGCCACCGCTGCACGCCCTCGCACCCGGGCGCACCTGCTACCTGGCCGGCCTCTCCAAGAGCGTGGCGCCGGGCCTGCGGTTCGGCTTCGCCGTCCTGCCGGACCACCTGCTCCGGGCCGCCACCACCCACCTGCGCACCGCGGCCTGGGGCGCGCCCGGCCTGGTCACCGCTCTCGCCACCGGCTGGCTCGCCGACGGCACGGTGGCCCGGCTGGAGCGGGAGCGCCGCACGGACGCCGCGGCCCGCCAGGCCGTCGCCGGTGCCGCCCTGGCCGGTCTGACCAGCACCGCGCACCCCACCTCCTACATCCGCTGGCTCACCCTCGAACCCCACCAGCGCCCCGACCACGCGGCCGCCGCCCTGGCCGCCGAGGGCATCCTGATCTCCACCGCCGACGCCTTCGCCACCACCCCCTACCACCCGGGCGCCCTCCGTCTGGCCCTCGCCACGCCCCCGCTCTCCGACCTCCCGGCCGTCCTCGCCCGTCTCCGCGCCACCCTCGACGCCATCGCCCCCTGACCAGGCCCCTGACGGCGCGTCCTGACGGCGCGCCCCGACGTCCCGCCCCCTACTCCCCCGCCGCGCGGGCGAAGCGGGTGCTCCAGTCGGCGAGCAGGGTCCGCAGGGCGTCCGGGGCGACCACCCGGAAGTCGGCGCCGAGGGAGCCGAGGGCCATCGCGGGCCAGTCGAGCGAGTCGGCGGTCATCCGCAGGCGGCAGCGGTGCGGGGTGACGGGCTCCACGGTGGCCCAGCGGCCGACGTGGGCGCGGACCCGCTCCGCCGGTGCCTCGATCAGGGCCTCCACGCGGTGCGGCCGGGAGATGCCGTCGACGCTCGCCCGGACGAACTCCGCGGCGTCGGCCGCCGGGAGGACACGCGGGGCGAAGCGGGCGCCGGTGCCGGAGGGGGCACTGAGGCGGTCGAGGCGGAAGGTGCGCCAGTCGGCCCGGTCGAGGTCGTACGCGACCAGGTACCAGCGGCGCTTCAGGCAGACCAGCCGGTGCGGTTCGACGTGCCGTTCCGTGCCCTGCCCGGCGGCAGCCGTGTAGGAGAACCGCACCCGTTCGCCGTCCCGGCAGGCGAGCGCCACCACCGTCAGGACGTCCGGGTCGACGCCCGCGCCCGCCTGCTGCCCCCAGTCCACCGGGACGGTCATCGCGCGCAGTGCCTCCACCCGCCGCCGCAGCCGGGCCGGCATCACCTGGACCACCTTCGCCAGCACCCGCACCGAGGCCTCGGCGACGCCCTCCACCGGGCTCTCGGCGGCCGCCTGCAGGCCCACCGCGAGGGCCACCGCCTCCTCGTCGTCGATCACCAGCGGCGGCAGCGCGGCGCCCGCGGCCAGCTGGTAGCCGCCGTCGACGCCGCGCTGGGCCTCGACGGGGTAGCCGAGTTCGCGCAGCCGGTCGATGTCGCGCCGCAGGGTGCGGACGGAGACGCCGAGCCGGTCGGCCAGTTCCTCGCCCGGCCAGTACCGGTGGGTCTGGAGCAGGGAGAGCAGTCGCAGCGTCCGGGTGCTGGTGTTCGCCATGCCTCCGATTCTCCCCGGGATTCAGGACGGAAAGTGGCCGCAATGGTCCGTAGCGTTGTTCTTGTCCGAGGGAGCAGGAACCGAACGGAAGGCCATGACGATGACCACGAACACCACCGCCCGACAGCTGACCGGCGAGCGCGCCGACCTCCTGACGGCCCTGGAGAAGCAGCGGCACTTCCTGCGCTTCACCACCCGCGACCTCACCGACGAGCAGGCCGGCCTGCGGACCTGTGCGAGCGAGCTGTGTCTGGGAGGCCTGATCAAGCACGTGACCGACGTCGAGCGGCTCTGGGCCGAGTTCATCGTGCGGGGTCCGGCCGCGATGCCCGACTTCACCAGCTGGACCGAGGAGGACTTCGCCCGCCGCTCGGACCAGTTCCGCATGCTGCCCGGCGAGACGCTGGCCGGTGTCCTCGCGGCGTACGCCGAGGTGGCGGCCCGTACCGACGAGCTGGTGGCCGCCCTGCCCGACCTGGACGCGGCCCAGCCGCTGCCGAAGGCCCCCTGGTTCGAGGCGGACGCCGAGTGGTCGGCCCGCCGGGTGCTGCTGCACATCGCCAACGAGACCGCCCAGCACGCCGGTCACGCCGACATCATCCGGGAGTCCCTGGACGGCGCGAAGAGCATGGGCTGACGCGGAACCCACGGGTCCCACCGGGACCGGAACCGCGGAGGGGTCCGTCGGCAGCCGCCGGCGGACCCCTCCGCGCCTCCCGCACCGCCCTCAGGCCCGCCCGACGAAGGTGAACCCCGCCCCGTCGACCACACCGCGGACCAGGGCGTCGTCCAGCGGCTGCGCGGAGGCCACGGTGACCCGGCCGCTCGGCGCGTCGGCGCTGACGTCGGTGACGCCCGGCAGGACGGCGAGGCCGGCGCTGACCGTCCGCTCGCAGTGGCCGCAGCTCATGCCGTCGACGGTGAAAACAGCGGTGGTGGACATGACGGCGCCTCCGATGGCAGGCCGGACGGGACGTGGTCGCCCCAGACGGACGGAACCGGGGCGGGTCGACCCAGGACGGGATCGCCCCCCTACGACACCCGAATCCGGCGCCGCCGCCCAGGGACACGCCGCCCGGGTGACACCATCGAGCGGTTCCGGGAACCGGCCGGGCCGCCCGTCCGACAGGGCCCGCACCGCATGACGTGCGTCACACCCCTTGAACCGCCGCCCCGTTTCATGCGTTCCTCCAGGTGAGACCGTTTCTTCGCACAACCGGGCGACGGCCGGAGCCACCGCCCGTCCGCCCGACGATCCCGTCCTGGAGCACTGCCCCGATGTCCACCCCGGCCCCGGCCCACGTCCGACCGGACACCACCGCCCTCCCGCCCGGAGCGGGCCGTTGAGGCCGCTCGCGCGGCTCCGCCGCCCGAAGCCCCGGCACGGCGTGCTCGCCCTCGCCCTGGTCGCGGCGCTGACCGCCGGGCTGCTCTGGTGGCAGCCGTGGCGCGGCGGGAGCGACCCCGGCCGGCTGGCGTTCACCACCGCGCCCGGCGGTTCCGCCCGCTTCGGCACCGGCGAGCACCTGTACCGCTACAAGGTGCGGGTGGAGGACGGGATCGCGGAGAGCCCGGCGCATTTCGCCGCCGAGGTGGACGCGGTCCTCGGCGACGTCCGGCAGGGCTGGGCGGCGGGCGGCACCGCCTCGTTCCAGCGGATGCCGGCCGACCCGGTGGACTTCACCGTCTACCTGGCCACGCCGAAGTCCACCGACCGGATCTGCGGCCAGTACGGCCTGGACACCGGCGGCTGGGTGAACTGCGGCGTCACCCACCAGGTGGTCATCAACCTGAAGCGCTGGACCGAGCTGTCCGAGTTCTACCAGGGCAAGCCCGAGCTGTACCACGCGCTCGCCGTCAACCACGAGGTCGGCCACATCCTCGGCAACGGCCACGTCGACTGCCCCGGCCCGGGCGCCCCGGCCCCGGTGATGATGCAGCAGATCAAGGGGCTGCACGGCTGCGTCCCCAACGGGTGGCCGTACTCGGAGGCCGGCGCCCTGCTCACCGGTCCGCCCGTCCAGGCGCCCACGAACGCCCCCTGACCCTCCCCGGTCCACCCCCCGTACCGGATCCCCTCCCCGAACACGGATAATCCTGGTCGGACCGGACGCACCCGCACCGCGCGCCCGGTCCCGGTCGTGCCCCACCGGTCCCGGTCGTACCCAGTCGGTGCCGGTGGAGGAGAAGCGTTGAACGGTGTGCCCGGCGGGGAGATCCTGGACTGGCCGGTGCTGCTGGAGGCCGCCGCGGCGGCCGCCCGGGCGACCGAGGGCCGGGGCCGGGTCGCCGACTACATCCCGGCCCTCGCCACCGCCGACCCGGAGGCCTTCGGCATGGCCGTCGCCACCGTCGACGGGGAGCTGCACGGCGTCGGCGAGTGGGAGCGGCCGTTCTCCGTCCAGAGCGTCTCGAAGCTGTTCTCGCTCGCCCTCGCGGTGGCCCACGGCGGCGACACGCTCTGGCGGGGCGTCGGCCGCGAGCCGTCCGGCAACCCGTTCAACTCCCTGGTGCAGCTGGAGACCGAGCACGGCATCCCGCGCAACCCGTTCATCAACGCGGGCGCCCTGGTGGTCACCGACCGCCTCCAGACCATGACCGGCGACGCCTCCGGCGCGGTGCGGGAGTTCCTGCGCCGCGAGTCCGGCAACCCGCTGCTCGACACCGATCCGGTCGTCGCCGCCTCGGAGGCCGAACACGGCCACCGCAACGCCGCGCTGGCCCACTTCATCGCGAGCCACGGCAACCTGGAGAACCCGGTCGAGACGGTCCTGGAGCACTACTACGCCCACTGCGCCGTCGCCACCAGCTGCCGCGACCTGGTGCTGGCCGGCTCCTTCCTCGCCCGCTACGGCGTGCGCGCCGACGGCACCCGGCTGCTGTCCCGCAGCGAGACCAAGCGGATCAACGCCGTCCTGCTCACCTGCGGCACCTACGACGCGGCCGGCGAGTTCGCCTTCCGGGTGGGCCTGCCCGGCAAGAGCGGTGTCGGCGGCGGCATCCTCGCGATACTCCCCGGCCGCGCCGCCGTCTGCGCCTGGGGGCCGCGCCTGGACCAGGCGGGCAACTCCGTCGCCGCGGTCGCCGCCCTGGACACCCTGACCACCCTCTCCGGGTGCTCGGTGTTCTGACCCCGGGACGGGCGCGCGGGCCCCGGCCGTCCGCACAGCGACCGGGACCCGCGGGTCCGTGGTGAGCGCCCGGCTCCGCGGGCGCTCCGTGACGGCGGCTACTCCACCGTCACGCTCTTCGCCAGGTTGCGCGGCTTGTCCACGTCGCGGCCGAGGGCGACGGCGGCGTGGTAGGCCAGCAGCTGGAGCGGGATGTTGAGCAGCAGCGGGTCCAGCTCGGGCTCGCTCTTGGGCACCAGGATGCAGTGGTCCGCGAGCTTCTCCTCCGGCCGCCGGTGGGCGACGGCGATGATCCGCCCGGAGCGGGCCTTGATCTCGCCCAGCGTGGTCAGGTTCTTGTCCAGCAGCTCGTCGTCCGGAACCAGTGCCACGGTGGGCAGTTCGGGGCTGATCAGCGCCAGCGGGCCGTGCTTGAGCTCGCTCGCCGGGTAGGCCTCGGCGTGCACGTAGGAGATCTCCTTGAGCTTCTGCGCGCCCTCGCGGGCCACCGGGAAGCCGCGCACCCGGCCGATGAACATCATGCCCGCGGAGTCGGCGTACTCGGCGGCGAGCCCGGCGATGGCCTCGCTCTGCTCCAGCACCTCGCGGATCTGGTCCGGCAGCGCCTGGAGCGCCGAGACGATCCGGCGGCCGTCGGCGGGCGACAGGTCGTGGATCCGCCCGAAGTGCAGGGCGAGCAGCGCGAAGGCGACCACGGTGGAGGTGAACGCCTTGGTGGAGGCGACCGAGACCTCCGGACCGGCGTGCAGGTAGATACCGCCGTCACACTCTCGGGCGATAGCACTGCCCACCGTGTTGACGACGCCGAGCACCCGGCCGCCCTTGCGCTTGACCTCCTGGACGGCGGCCAGCGTGTCGTAGGTCTCCCCGGACTGGCTGACCGCCACGTACAGGGTGTCCGCCTCGATCACCGGGTTGCGGTAGCGGAACTCGGAGGCCGGCTCGCTGTGCGCGGGGATCCGGGCCAGCTCCTCGATCAGCTGCGCGCCCATCTCGCCCGCGTAGTAGGCCGATCCGCAGCCGAGGATCTTCACCCGGCGGATCTCGCGCAGCTCCCGGGCGTCCAGGTTGAGGCCGCCGAGGTGCGCGGTGGCGAAGCGCTCGTCGAGCCGGCCGCTCAGGGTGCGCTCGACCGAGCCGGGCTGCTCGTGGATCTCCTTGAGCAGGAAGTGCTCGAAGCCGCCGGTGTCGTAGGAGTCGACCTCCCAGTCCACGGTGGACGGCTGGCGGTGGGTGGTGCGGGCGTCCGCGGTGAAGGTGCGGAAGCCGTCGGCCCGGACGGTGGCCAGCTCGCCGTCCTCCAGGTGGACGACCTGGCGGGTGTAGCGGACCAGCGCGGAGACGTCCGAGGCTGCGAACATCTCCTTCTCGCCGATGCCCAGCACGATCGGGCTGCCGTTGCGGGCGACGACGATCCGGTCCGGCCGCTCGGCGTCGAGCACCGCGATGCCGTAGGTGCCGACCACCCGGCCGAGCGCGGCCCGCACCGCGTCCTCCAGCTCGACGCCCTCGGCGACGTTCGCGGCGATCAGGTGGGCGAGCACCTCGGTGTCGGTCTCGGAGCGGAACACCGCGCCGTCGGCCGTGAGCTTGGCGCGCAGCTCGTCGGCGTTCTCGATGATGCCGTTGTGGACGACGGCGATCCGCTCGGCGTTGTCGAGGTGCGGGTGCGCGTTGGCGTCGCTGGGGACGCCGTGGGTGGCCCAGCGGGTGTGGCCGATGCCGGTGGTGCCCTTGAACCGGGCCGGCACGGCGGCGGCCAGGTCGGCGACCCGGCCCTTCACCTTGCGGAGCCTGATCCCGCCGCTGCGCCCGGTGACGGCGACGCCGGCCGAGTCGTAGCCGCGGTACTCCAGTCGCGCCAGGCCCTCCAGCAGGAAGGGGGTCGCGTCCTTGGGGCCGATGTAGGCCACGATTCCGCACATGCGTGGTCTCCTCTTCGAAGTCTTCGGTGGGTCGGGGAGGGCGGTCCTCCGGGGTGGGGCCGCGGGCCTCCCGGTCCGGCCGGGAACGGCTGCGGCTCAGCCGTAGACGATCCGCCGCAGCTGGCGGGCCGAGAGCTCCGGCGCCGAGACCCGGCGCTGCGGCAGTTCCTCGGCGAGCCGGGCGAAGATCCGTTCGTTGGTCAGACCGCGTGCCTGGAGCTCGGTGTGGCGGCGGCGCACGTACTCCTCGGTGCTCTCGGAGAAGTACGCCAGCACCTCCGCCACGACCCGCGCCGCCTCCCGGGGCCCGAGCGGGCTGGTCCGGGTGAGGTGGGCGAGGAGGTCTTCGTGAGGGTGGGATGAGCTCGGCACGAGTGAGGAGCCTAGGTCGGGCGACCCGCCGAAGCCAAGGTTTCTGCCCGAAATCGGGCAGACATTACGACTTTCAGACCACGTACACGCTTCCTTCACATTCGGCCGTCGAACGACCACCCGTTCGCCCCCGTTCCCGAAAGCCCCTTGAAGCGGCGCCAACTCCGCACGTAGCGTGACCCCCTGAACACGAAGCGGAAGACCGGAGGCTTGCTGATGTGCGGGATCACCGGATGGGTCGCGTTCGAGCGCGACCTCACCGCCGAACGGGGTGTGCTCGAGGCGATGACGGCCACCCAGGTCCGGCGCGGGCCGGACGCCGGCGGCGTGCACCTGGAGCCGCACGCCGCGCTCGGCCACCGCCGGCTCGCGGTGATCGACCTCGAGGGCGGCGTCCAGCCGATGACGGTCGAGCACGACGGGCGGACGCTGGCCGTGCTCACCTACAGCGGCGAGGTCTACAACCACCGCGAACTGCGCGCGGAACTGGAGGCGGCCGGGCACCGCTTCCGCACCCGCAGCGACACCGAGGTCGTGCTGCGCGCCTACCTGCAGTGGGGCGAGCACCTGGCCGAACGGCTCAACGGCATGTTCGCCCTCGCGATCTGGGACGTCCGGAGCGAGGAGCTGCTGCTGGTCCGCGACCGGATGGGCGTCAAACCGCTGCACTACCACCGCACACCGGACGGCGTGGTCTTCGGCTCCGAGGTCAAGGCCCTGCTCGCCCACCCCGCCGTCCGCCCCGTGGTGGACCTCGACGGCCTGCGCGAACTGCTCGGCTACACCCGCACCCCGGGGCTCACCCCATACCGGGACATCCACGAGGTCCGCCCGGGGCACGTGGTGCGGGTGCGCCGCGAGGGCCTCACGATCCGCCGCTACTGGGCGCTGGAGGCGCGCGAGCACCGCGACAGCCTGGAGGCCACCGTCGCCACCGTCCGGGCGCTGCTGGACGACATCGTGCACCGCCAGCTGGAGGCGGACGTCCCGCTCTGCTCGCTGCTCTCCGGCGGCCTGGACTCCAGCGCCGTCACCGCCCTGGCCGCCCGGACCCTGGGCGCCACCGGGTCCGGCCCGGTGCGCTCCTTCTCGGTCGGCTTCGCCGGCCAGAGCGAGACCTTCCACGCCAACGACGTCCGGCAGACCCAGGACGGCCCGTTCGCCCGGCTGCTCGCCGAGCACGTCGGCGCCGACCACAGCGTCGTCGAGCTCGACGCGGCCGACCTGACGGACCCGTCCCGGCGCTCCGTCGTGCTGCGCGCCCGCGACCTGCCGAACGGCGTCGGCGACATGGACACCTCGCTGCTGCTGCTCTTCCGGGGCGTGCGCCGCCACTCCACCGTCGCGCTGTCCGGCGAGTCCGCGGACGAGCTGTTCGGCGGCTACCGCTGGTTCCACGACCCGGCGACCATCGCCGTCGAGGACTTCCCCTGGGCGCTCGGCCTCACCGGCATCGCCGGCGGCGGCGCCACCCCGCGCGAACACCTCCTGGACGCCGAGCTGCTCCGCAAGCTCGACCTGGACGGCTACCGCAGGGCCCGCTACCGCGAGGCGATCACCGAGGTTCCGCACCTGCCCGACGCCGATCCGACGGAACGGCGGATGCGCGAGATCTCGTACCTCAACCTGACGCGTTTCGTCTGCATCCTGCTCGACCGCAAGGACCGGATGAGCATGGCCAACGGCCTGGAGGTGCGGGTGCCGTTCTGCGACCACCGGCTGGTCCAGTACGTGTTCAACGCCCCGTGGGCGATGAAGTCCTTCGACGGACGGGAGAAGAGCCTGCTGCGCGCCGCCGTCCGGGACGTGCTGCCGCCCGCGGTCGCCGAGCGGGCCAAGAGCCCGTACCCGGTCACCACCGATCCGCACTACCCGGCGAAGCTGCGCGCCGAACTGGCCCGGCTGGCGGTCGAACGCACCTCCCCGGCCCTGGACCTGCTGGACCGGCGGCGCCTCGCCGACGCGCTCGCCCCGGACACCGACCCGCAGTCCGTCCGGCTCGCCGTGGACCTCGCGCTGGACTTCGACGCCTGGCTGACGGAGTACCGGGTGACGCTGGAGATCTGACCGCCCGGGCCGTGGGACACGGGAACCACGGGCACCGCAGGACCGGCCGCAGGCACCGGAGCACAGGAGTCGTGGGTGCCGGAACAGGGGCGCCGCCACCCGAACGGCGCACCGAACGGCGTCCGCGCCCCGATAATCCGTTTGGGTGATTGTGCGGAACAGGCCCGCCGGGCCCGGTGGTTCCACGGTGCGATAGCGTCGCCGACACCTCCCGAATGGCGGGTGAAAACGCGGATAACCGCTCACGTGCCGTCAGGATGGGAGAGAAACGTTCACCTCGATCCGCCGGGGGATCCCGTCATGCAGCCGCGAGTCTTCGCGATTCTCACCGCCATGCTCCTGGGCGTCCTGGGCCTGGGGTCGGTGGCCGTCACCGACTGGTCGCCCGCGGCGGCCGGCGCGGCCCGGGCCGCCGTCGCCCCCGGAGCCCCTGGCGCCCCCGTCGACGGCGCCAAGCCCGCCGCGGCCGGCACCGGCGCCGCCACCCCGACCGGCGACCCCGCGGTGTGGACCCGCTCCACGCTGCGCAACAAGCTGATGGCCGAGATGGACGCCAGCGACCCCGGCGTCGCCCTCGCCGACCTCGACAAGATCACCAAGGAGAAGCCGTACACCGTGCGCTTCTGCCACCCGATCGCGCACGAGCTCGGCCACGCGGCGGTCAAGCGCTTCAACGCCGACTTCCAGAAGGTCATCTCCTTCCCCCACGAGACCTGCGCGGCCGGCTACCTGCACGGCGCGGTCGAGGAGATGCTCAACGCCTCCGCCCAGCCCGAGACCGACCTGCTCAAGCTCTGCGCGCCCAAGAACAGCGGCCCCTGCATCCACGGCGTCGGCCACGGCACGATGTTCGTCGTCAAGCAGGACGTCGCCAAGGCCCGCGACCTGTGCAACAAGTTCCCCTCCGACCAGAACAGGATCCGCTGCTCCGAGGGCCTGTTCATGCAGCTCTTCGGCCCGGACGAGGAGGACGAGCAGGCCAAGGCGAACCTGCCGGCCGACAAGCTCGCCCAGGACCCGCTCTACCCGTGCAAGGACCAGCCGTCGCTGTTCCAGTCCGCCTGCTTCTTCTACGCCCCGACCTTCTTCCTGTCCTCGCACGACTACCCGAACCACCCCGAGGTCTACGCCGAGGCCCTCAAGTGGTGCCTGAACGGCAAGGCCAGTGGCGGGGCGGTGGACTGCAGCCGCGGTGTCGGCTCGCGCACCATGAAGTACAACCTGGACCGCGAGGACTGGGCGGCCGAGCAGTGCGCCACCTCCGCCGACGGCTGGCAGCGCAAGGCCTGCGCCGAGGGCCTGGTCAGCTACTACACGGTCAACTACACCGACGGGGGCGCGGCCGGGCGGCTCTGCGCCAAGATCACCAACAAGGAGATGCAGGGCTACTGCCGCTCGGCGAGCGGCCTGTCCAGCTCACTGGACTGACACCCCGGTCTCCCGACCGGAACCCCCGGTCTCAGCATGAGGGCCCGCGCCGCACGGCGCGGGCCCTTTGCGTAGGATCGCCCGATCATCGCCTGATCAGGGTGCGCCGAGGACGCCGCGCCTGCCCGGCGCTTCGTCCAGCCCCCGGCCTCCCTGGAGCACGCCATGACCACCGAGGACTTCCCCGGCACCGAGTTCCGCGGTGCCGCCCACGCCACCGCCGACCTGGTCTCCGACTACCTCGCCGGGCTGCCCGGGCGCCCGGTCTGGCAGCCCATGGACGAGACCGCCCGCCAGGCCCTGCTCGACGCCCCGCTACCCGCCGAGGGCCGCCCGCTCGACGAGCTGATCGACACCATCGGACGGGACGTCCTGCCGTACCCGATGGGCAACGGCCACCCGCGCTTCTTCGGCTGGGTCAACTCCGCGCCCGCGCCCGCCGGGGTGCTCGCCACCCTCGCCGCCTCCGCGATGAACCCCAGCTCGGCCGGCGGCGACCACGCCGACGTCCACCTGGAGCGCGCCGTGGTGCGCTGGATAGCCGAGCTGGTCGGCTTCCCCCACCCGGCCGGCGGCGGCCTGCTCACCTCCGGCACCTCGATGGCGACCATCGTCTGCCTCGCCGCCGCCCGCGACCGCGCCGCCCGGCGGGCCGGCCGGGACGTCCGCGAGGAGGGCTTGGCGGGCCTGCCGCCGCTGGTCGGCTACGTGACCGGCGAGACCCACTCCTGCGTCCGCAAGGCCGCCGAACTCCTCGGCCTCGGCAGCAGGCAGCTGCGCACCGTGGCCACCGGTCCCGACGGCCGGCTGGACACCGCCGACCTGCGCGCGGCCGTCGAGCGCGACCGCGCGGCCGGTCTGCTGCCCTTCCTGGTCGTCGCCTCGGCCGGCACCGTCGGCGCCGGCGCGGTGGACGAGTTCGACCCGATCGCCGACCTGTGCGGGGAACAGGGCCTCTGGCTGCACGTGGACGGCGCGTACGGCGCCTTCGGCCGGCTCGACCCGGCCATCGCCCACCGCTACGCCGGCCTGGAGCGCGCCGACTCGCTCGCCCTCGACCCCCACAAGTGGCTCGGTGTCCCGGTCGACTGCGGCTGCGCGCTGGTCCGCGACACCGAGGAGCTGCGCGGCACCTTCAGCCTCGTGCCCTCCTACCTGCGCGACGAGTCGGCCGGGGCGCTCGGCTGGTTCTCCGAGTACGGCACCGAGCAGACCCGCCCCTTCCGGGCCCTCAAGGTCTGGGCCACCATCGCCCACAAGGGCCGCGCCGGGCTCTCCCGGGACATCGCCCGGTGCACCGCACTGGCCCGCAGGCTCGGCGAACTCGTCACAGTCGACGAGGAGTTGGAGCTGCTCGCCGAGGTGCAGACCTCGATCGTGGCGTTCCGCCACCGCGCCCCGGGCCGGGACGCCACCGCCCGCGACGCCCTCAACCGCGACCTCCCCGTCGCCGTCCAGCGGCGCGGCGAGGTCTTCGTCACCGGCGCCCGCCTCGACGGCGCCGAGATGCTCCGCGCCTGCCTCCTCAACGCCGCCACGACGGAGGCCGACCTGCGCCTCCTGCTCGCCGAGGTCAAGGCCGCGGCCGCCGAGCTGCTGCGGTAGCGGCGCCCGGGAGGGCGGGCACCCGCGGACACCTTCGGACACCCGCGCGCGAGCGGAACGCCCGGTGTCCGCCCTCCCCGGCCGCGGTCAGTCCTTCGCCTCGACCTCGGCCGCCGCGCGGATCTCCAGGGTGTGCTGCGCCAGGTCCTCCGTCCGGCTCTCCCCCGTGCGGTCGACGACGATGCCGACGGTGTTGCCGTCCGCCCAGACGCAGGTGGTCTGGGTGGTGGACGGGTACACCAGCACCGCGCACATCAGCTGGCCGCCGAGCGGGCCGGTCGGGAAGTCCTCCACCTCGGTGACCGTCTCCTCCGTCATGTCACCGTTGCCCAGGCGCCCGAAGTACTTCAGCACCTCCCGCTGCAGATCCGGGAAGCTGCCGGTCAGCCCGACCACCGTCAGGGTGGCCTCGGAGGCCCCGGGGGCGCCGTAGCCGGCCACCGCCACCTCCCGGTACGGGCTCAGGGCGGTCAGTTTCCGCTGGTAGTCGCCGCGCACCGCCTGGACGTTCCCGTCGTCCGGCATCCGCAGCCGGTATCCGAGCTCCTCCGGCAGCAGGATCCGGTGCCGGGGCGGGGCGCCCGCCCCGGTCACGGCGGCCACGGTCAGTGCGGTCGCCAGGCCCACGACGACCACTCCCGCCGCCATCAGCTTCGGGGACACCCGGCGGTACCACGGCAGCGGAGCCACCGGCTCCAGGGTGTTCGCCCAGATGGCCCGGAGGCCGCCGGAATTCTCGGGGGACTGCTCGGCTCCCATACCGCCCGTCTCATCTCACTCATGCGATCACACGCTGAACAAATGAACGGATGGTATGCCAACGCATCAGGGCGGCGCACCGGCATTCCGGTGCCGGACCGGGTGACGGATCACGCCCCCGGGCCGGTGCGGGCCGACGGAAGCGGCGCGCACCGGCCCGAGGGCGTGCCGGGGGCGGTGCTCAGCCCTCGGCGGCGGGCCGGACGGCACAGGCCGAGTTCGCCAGCATCGCCCCGAAGCCGCCGAACAGGGTGCCGATCACCTGGTGGCAGGCGGCGGCCTGCTCGGGCGTCGTGGGGCCGTTGTCGGCGGCCGCCGGCTGGGCGAGGGCGAGCGGGACGACGAGCAGCAGGGCGCAACAGGCCGTGGCCAGTGCGGAGTTCTTCACGGATGTCGGAACGGAGGTGCCAGCGGACATCGGGGAGCCCCTTCGGAGGGAGTCGGGTTCGGCGGAGAGCCGAGCCATCCCTATCCGAAGGGTCTCCCCCGCTCACGGATCCTGGGCCGTCCGTGAGCGTGTCCCGATCATCCGATCAACGGTCAGAGAGCTCGGCGGGCTTCACCGATTCGGCGCCCTCCACCGCCCGGATCGCGGCGGCCAGCTCGACCACCCCGTCCCCCCGCAGCACCCCGTAGTGGTCGCCCGCCAGGTCGACCACGGTGGGCGGGGCGGCCGAGTAGCCGGTGCTGCCCTCGATGAAGGAGTAGTCGTCGCCCGTGGCCTTGAAGAGCGTCACCGGCGCCTCCAGCCGCCGTTCCGCGAGTTCACGGAAGCTGTACTCGAACTCGTAGGTCTCACCGACGATCCCGGTGATCCGCCGGATCAGCTCCTGGTCCAGGTCCGGGAACATCCGGTGCACGGAGGCGACGAAGGTCGGCTCGTCCACCGTCTCGGCCAGGCAGCGCTCCAGCTCCGGGCCGCTGATCCGACCGGTGAACACCCCGAACAGGATGGTCAGGTACGCCGGGTCGGCGTACGAGGCCTCGCGGCCCCGCCGCCCGCCGGCGGCCCCGCCCACCTTCGGGTTGCCGGGGCAGATGAGCAGCAGGCGCTCCACCCGCTGCCCGTCCTGCTCCAGCTGCCAGGCCGCCTCGAAGGCGACCCGGGCGCCGAAGGAGAAGCCCCACAGCGTGTACGGCCCCCGCGGCTGCACCCGGCGCAGCTCGGCGATGTCGGCGGCGGCCGTCTCCCGGATGGTCGGGTACGGCGTCTCGCCCGGATTGATGCCGTGCGCCTGGACGCCGTAGAAGGCCCGGCCCGCGCTCGCCTCCCGGCCGAGCGGCCGCAGGTTCATCGGGTAGCCGCCGAGGCCGGGCCAGCAGAACACCGCCCGGTCGGCGTCCCCCGGGTGCAGCCGGATCAGCCGCGAGGCCGCGAGGCCGTCGGCGCCGCCGCCGTCACCGCCCCGGCCGCACGCCCGCTCGACGCGCGCGGCCAGATCGCCCAGCCGGGGGCACTCGAACAGCACCTGGAGCGGCAGCGCGACGCCGTACTCGCGGTTGATCCGGTGCACCAGGGCGACGGCGATCAGCGAGTTCCCGCCGACGGCGAAGAAGTCGTCCGTCACCGACACCTCCTCGTAGTTCAGCGCCCGCCCCCAGGCCCCGGCCAGCCACCGCTCGTACCCGGTGGCGGGGGCGACGTACTCGCCGCGCACCCCGGCCGTGCGGACGGCCTCGGAGGCGGCCAGCGCCCTGAGGTCCACCTTGCCGTTCGCGGTGAGCGGCAGGGCGTCCATCACCAGCACCCGGTTGGGCAGCATGTAGTCGGGCAGCAGGGTGGCCAGTTCGTCCTTGATGATCTCGGCCGGGCCCTTCATGTGGACGGTGTCCTCGTACATGCCCTCGCTGCGGATCTGCTCCTCGCTCACCCTGCCGCCGAGGAAGAAGTACGAGGGGCCCGGGGAGATGCCGCGGCCCGCCAGGATCTCGTCGATGCGGCGCGAAGCGGGCAGCGGGTGGCCGGACTTGGAGCTGTAGCCGGAGGACATGAACCCCAGGGCCAGGCCGTTGCGCTGGAGGCGGTGCAGCACCGCGCCGAGCTCGATGTACTCCAGCCACTCCTGCTCGGCGCGGCCGACGGCCGTGATGCCGAACGCGGCCCGGGCGTAGACGGCCTGGTTGATCGCGATCACGTGCCGGGGCTCGACCACCTCGTCCGAGACGTGCGTCAACTCGCCGTCGGCGTACCGGTAGAGGCCTCCCGGCAGGCCGTCCACCCGGCCCTGGTGGGCCTGGACGTACAGCTCGGTGGTGTCGGGCCGCACCGGGCCGCCGCCCCGGACCACCGCGAAGGCGCCCAGGTAGTGGTCCTCCTCGGCGACGTCCAGCCGGCCCTTGACCGCCGGGTCGAGGCCGACCGGGCGCACGTCCAGCCCGTACGCGGGCAGCACCTCCGCCAGGACGCCCAGCATGTGGCCGGTCTCGAACTCCAGCACCTCGCGGATGTTGTTCCGGTAGACCGGTTCGATCGCGCCGTGCTTCCCGGAGAAGTGCAGCGTCAGGTGGGACCCGTGCCCCGCCGGGCCGGGCTCGGCGGGCCCGATCCGGACCAACGCGTGCTCGACCGGGTGGTAGTAGTACAGCCCGGCCGCGAGCCCGTCCAGGCCGCCGGTCTCCAGGTACAGCTGGGTCGCGTACAGCGCGCCGGGCGAGGCGTAGGCGTACTTGGGCAGCAGCCGCTCCTCGCTGTGGAACTGGCCGAACCACCGGAGGACGCGGCCGAGTTCCGCCAGGCCCAGCCGCTCCGGACCGCGGCCGTGCGGGACGGCCGGGCGCGCGGCGAGCAGGGCCGTGAGGTCGTCCCGGGTGACGGCTCCGCCGTCGTAGAACCGGTAGGTCTTGCGGGCGAAGACCGCCCGGCGCTGGTCCTCGGTCTCCTCCCGGCCGGGCAGCTCGATTCGCTCGCGGCCCGCCAGCCCTTCCCGGTCGCGCAGGCCCGGGTCGGACAGCTGGGCCTTGACCTGGAGCTTGCTGGCCTTGGACTGGTGGTGGCCGCCGTGGCTGCCCTGGTCCATCAGGGCGGCTTCGCGCGGGTTGAGTTCGACGCAGGCGACCAGGTCGGGGTGCCCGGTGCGGTCGTCCCCGGTGACGACCGCCGCCGAGCGGCGCACCCAGGTGTGCTCCTCGATCGCGCGGGCGATCTCGTCCAGCTCGATCCGGTACCCGCGCAGCTTGACCTGGTTGTCCACCCGGCCGGCGAACTGCAGGGTGCCGTCCGGGTTCCACTGCACGAGGTCGCCGGTGCGGTACAGCCGCTCGTCGGCGGCGAACGGGGAGCGGACGAACCGCTCCGCGGTCAGCTCCGGCCGGTTCAGGTAGCCGCGGGCCAGCTGGACACCGCCGATGTACAGCTCGCCCACGCCGTCGGCGGCGACCGGCGCCAGTTCCTCGTCGAGGACGTAGCACCGGGTGTCGGCCACCGGCCGGCCGATCGGCACCGAGCCGGCGCCGTCCGCCGGATCGGTCGGGTCGACCCGGTGGGAGGTGGCGTTGATGGTGCACTCGGTCGGGCCGTACAGGTTGACCAGCGCGGCCTGCGGCAGGGCCAGGAGCAGGTCGCGGGCGAGGCGCCGGGAGAGCGCCTCGCCGCCGGAGAACACGCTGGTCAGGCCGGTGCAGCCGGCGAGGCGCTCGGTGTCCAGCAGCGCCCGGAGCAGGGTGGGCACGCACTGGAGCGCGGTCACCCCGTGCCGGCGGACGGCGTCGACCAGCGCCTCCGGGTCTCGGTGGAGACCGGGCGTGCCGGCCGCCACCCGGGCCCCGACGGCCGGGGCGAGGATCTCCCACTGCGCGGCGTCGAAGCTCATCGGGGTCTTCTGGAGCACGGTGACCTCGGGGCCGAGGTGCCCGGCGGAGCGCATCCAGCGCAGCTGGGAGACCACCGAGCGGTGCTCGATCATCACGCCCTTGGGCCGGCCGGTGCTGCCCGAGGTGTAGATCACGTAGGCCAGCGACTCCGGCTCGGCGTCCTCGGCCTCCGCGGTGGCTTCGGCGACTTCGGCGGCCGCGGAAGTGTCGAAGGTGACGACCGCGGTCCCGGCCGGGACCAGCCCGGACAGCCGCTCGCGCAGGTGGGCCTGGGTGAGCACGATCCGGGTGCCGCTGTCCTCGATCATGTAGCGGAGCCGGTCCTCGGGGTACTCGGGGGACAGCGGCAGGTAACCGGCCCCGGCGTACAGCACGCCCCAGGCCCCGACGACCAGCTCGACGGACGGCTCGGCGTACAGGCCGACGCAGCCGTCCGGGCCGGCGCCCAGGCGGCGCAGCCGCGCGGCCAGCCCGCGGGCGGTGGCGGACAGCTCCCGGAAGGTGAGGCCGCCGCCCTCGCCGAGCACGGCGGGCGAGCCGGGCCGCAGGCCCACCTGCCGGTCGAGCAGCCCGGTGAGCGCCGTGCCGGCCGGAGCACGGCGGGCGTGCGGGACGGCGGGGGTGTCGGTGGTGGCGGTGGCGGCGGTGGCGGCGGTGGCGGCGGTGGTGTCGGTGGAGGGATCGGCGACGGGGGCGGCGGAGGTGTCGGTATCGGTGGCGCGGACGGACGGGGTGTTGCGCATGGGAACGGCTTTCGGTGCGTGGACGTACGGGCCCGGCCTCCTGCTCACCAGGAGCACCGGAACGCCACCCACCGTCGGCCGCCCGCCGTCCCACCCGCATGAGGCACCGGTCGGGACCTGCGCCGATGCCGTCCCGGTCGGCCGGACCACCGTCCCGGCCCCGGGGGCCGTTTTGTCCCACCCCGCCCGATCTCGTCCCGGGGCATTCGCCCGTTCACGATCACGTAACCGAGCGGAAGCGCACCGTCGGTAGCGTCGGCGGCATGAAGGCATCACGCACTCGCCCCGAACGGCTCTGGCACCGGCCCTTCCGCAGGTCCGACCGCAGGTGCGCGGCGCCCGAGGGCCAGGCCACCCGGCTGCCCGCGCTCACCGGCGGCCCGCACCGGACGGCGCGGCCGCACCCGCCGGCGAACGGTGCCGCCGGCCGGGCGCCGGACGCCCCGTCCCGGCTGTCCCTGCCGGACGGGACCGCGCTGCTGCTGCGCCCGGCCGGGCCGGAGGACCGGGCGGCGGCGCTGGCGATGCACGGCCGCTGCTCCCCCGCCGCGCTGCGGTTGCGCTACCACGGTCCGGTCCGCGACGCCGGCCGCTACCTGGAGCACCTGCTGGACGCGCGGCACGGCCGCAGCTACGCGGTGACCGCCCCGGACGGGCGGATCGTCGCGCTCGGGCACCTGATGTGGGACGAGGGCGAGGCCGAGCTGGCCGTCCTGGTCGAGGACGCCTGGCAGCGGCGGGGGCTGGGCCTGGCGCTGCTGCGGCGGCTTTCGGCGGCGGCCCTGGCGGCCGGCGTCCGGACGGTGTACGCGGTGACCCAGGGGAGCAACACCGGGCTGATCGCCGCGCTGCGGCGGCTGGGCGCACCGCTGGACTTCCGGGCCGAGGACGGCACCCTGGTGATCACCGCCACGTTGGCCGCCGGGGATCCGGCCGACTGCGTCCACCATCCGGGACGCTGATCATTTCTTCACCAGATCCTTACCCGGGCAGGTCGGGAACCCGGCGGTGGTCGTGGAGCGTCCTCAAGCAGTAAGGCGCTGCTCCGTACACCGTCCTCCCCGAGGCGCCGTCAGCCGTGCTCGCGGACGCGTCGCAGCAGGCGGCACGGGGTCCGGATCGTCCGGCCGGGCGACGGAGTCGGTAGGCTGACCCCCGTCCCCGCCGCCCGACGGCCCGTTATCCGGCCACGGGTGGTGCCGCAGCAAGGAGGAACCACTGAGCATGGCAGGCACCGAATCGGAGCCCACAGGCGCACGCGACGCCTCGCTGCCGGCCCGCGCCAAGATCGCGGTCACCGCCGGCCGGGTCGCCGCCGCCGTGTCGCGCAAGGCCGGGCGCGGGAGCGGCTCGGTGATCGGCGGCAAGGTCGCCCTCAAGCTCGACCCCGACCTGCTCGCCACCCTCGCCGACCACCTCGACGTCGTCCTGGTCAGCGCGACCAACGGCAAGACCACCACCACCCGCCTGATCGCCGAGGCGCTGCGCGCCGCCGGCCCGGTGGTCTCCAACGCCCTGGGCGCCAACATGCCGGCCGGCATCACCTCCGCCCTGGCCGGCGGCACGGACGCCCGCTTCGGCGTGATCGAGGTGGACGAGAAGTACCTGGCGACGGTCGCCCGCGACACCCGCCCCAAGGCGATCGCCCTGCTCAACCTCTCCCGCGACCAGCTCGACCGCGCCGCCGAGACCCGGATGATGGCCGAGAAGTGGCGCGAGGGCCTGCAGAACACCGAGGCCGTGGTCATCGCCAACGCCGACGACCCGCTGGTGACCTGGGCCGCCTCCTCCTGCAAGAAGGTGGTCTGGGTGGCCGCCGGACAGGCCTGGAAGGAGGACGCCTGGTCCTGCCCCGCCTGCGGCGGTGTGATGCAGCGCCCCGGAGACGACTGGTTCTGCCAGGACTGCGGCTTCCGCCGGCCCAACCCGCACTGGGCGCTCCAGGGCACCCACGTGATCGACCCGCAGCGCGGCGCCTGGCCGATCCAGCTCCAGCTGCCGGGCCGGGCCAACCTGGCCAACGCCACCAGCTCGGCCGCCGTGGCCGCCGTGTTCGGCGTCGCCCCGCAGGTCGCCCTGGAGCGGATGCGCTCGGTGGCCGCCGTGGCCGGCCGCTACGACGTGGTCCAGTACCAGGGCCGCGACATCCGCCTGCTGCTGGCCAAGAACCCGGCCGGCTGGCTGGAGACCTTCTCGCTGATCGACGGCCCGCCCGCCCCGGTGATCCTCTCCGTCAACGCCCTCGACGCCGACGGCACCGACACCTCCTGGCTGTGGGACGTCGACTACGAGCGCCTCGCCGGGCACCCGGTCTTCGTGATGGGCCAGCGCAAGCTGGACCTGGCCGTCCGCCTGGAGGTCGCCGGACTCCAGTTCCACGTGGTCGACACGCTGGAGCAGGCCGTGCGGATGGCCCCGCCCGGCCGGATCGAGGCCATCGCCAACTACACCGCCTTCCAGCAGCTGCGGAAGGTCGTGGCCGGCTGATGCCGCGCCCGCACACCAGTCTTTACGTGACGGAAGGCCTTCGAGGATGAGTGAGAGCAGCCTGCGCGTGGTCTGGGTCTACCCGGACCTGCTCAGCACCTACGGCGACCGGGGCAACGCCCTGGTCGTGGAGCGCCGGGCCCGCCAGCGCCACCTCAACGTGACCCGGATCGACGTCCGCTCCGACCAGGCGATCCCCACCAGCGGTGACATCTACCTGATCGGCGGCGGCGAGGACCGCCCGCAGCGCCTGGCCGCCGAGCGGCTGCGCGCCGACACCGGTCTGGTCCGGGCCTCCGAGAACGGCGCGATCATCTTCGGCGTCTGCGCCGGCTTCCAGATCATGGGCCACGAGTTCATCAACGACCTCGGCGAGCGGGAGCCGGGTCTGGGCCTGCTCGACGTCTGGACCACCCGCGGCGAGGGCGCCCGGTGCGTCGGCGACGTGCTCGCCGACGTCGACCCCCGGCTCGGCCTGCCGCAGCTGACGGGCTTCGAGAACCACCAGGGCGTCACCCACCTCGGCCAGGGCGTGCAGCCCTTCGCCAACGTCTCCGTCGGCCGGGGCAACGGCACCGGCGACGGCACCGAGGGCGCCTGGCGGGACACGGTGTTCGGCACCTACCTGCACGGCCCGGTGCTGGCCCGCAACCCCGCCGTGGCCGACATGCTGCTCAAGCTGGCGCTGGACGTCAACGCCCTGCCGCCGGCCGACACCACCTGGTACGACGCGCTGCGCGCCGAGCGCATCGCGGCCGCGACGCGCCCCCAGTAGTACATCCGTACGCCCCCGGCCGGGTGCCCGCCATGCGGTCACCCGGTCCGCGGGCGGCCCCGGACGTACCACAATGGGGCTGCCTACTGCACACCCTCCTCGGCAGCAGGCTGCAATTCCGCGCGGGGGCGCCGACGGCGCCGCTCCCGCGTCGGCTCCTGCCCGGCCGGACCAGGGGCCGTATGCTCGACTTCACGGCCGTTTTCGGGCGTTCTGTCCGGATCGGCCGGCCATTCACCCCTCGGCCACCTCCCCGCCACCACGGCGCGGGAGCGCCCCGTTACGGTGACGGCTCGTCGTCCCAGCCTGTAGTCCGGCCGTTCCTCGGTTCTGCTCGGGAGTTGCAAAGCTAATGCGTATTGGAGTGCTGACCAGCGGCGGTGACTGCCCCGGCCTGAACGCGGTGATCCGCTCCGTGGTCCACCGGGGGGTGGTCGACCACGGCGACGAGATCATCGGGTTCGAGGACGGGTGGCGCGGATTCCTGGAGGGCCACCACCGCCCCCTGACCCTGGACTCGGTGAGCGGCATCCTGGCCCAGGGCGGCACCATCCTCGGTTCCTCCCGGGTCCAGCCCAGCCACCTGCGGGACGGCGTCGAGCGGGCCAAGAAGTACTGCTCCGACCTCGGCCTGGACGCGGTCATCCCGATCGGCGGCGAGGGCACCCTGAAGGCCGCCAAGCTGATGAGCGACGCGGGACTGCCGATCGTCGGCGTGCCGAAGACCATCGACAACGACATCGCCGCCACCGACGTGACCTTCGGCTTCGACACCGCCGTCTCGGTCGCCACCGAGGCGCTGGACCGGCTGAAGACCACCGCCGAGTCCCACCAGCGGGTCATGGTCGTCGAGGTCATGGGCCGGCACACCGGCTGGATCGCGCTGAACGCGGGCATGGCGGCCGGCGCGCACGCCATCGTCGTCCCGGAGCGCCCGTTCCACATCGACAAGCTCACCGAGGTCGTCCGCGAGCGCTTCGACCGCCAGAAGAAGTTCGCCATCGTGGTCTGCGCCGAGGGTGCCAAGCCCGAGCCCGGCACCATGCACTGGGAGGAGGGCACCAAGGACATCTACGGCCACGAGCGGTTCACCGGCATCGCCACCCAGCTCTCCCGCGAACTGGAGCACCGCCTCGGCAAGGAGGCCCGCCCGGTGATCCTCGGCCACACCCAGCGCGGCGGCACCCCGACCGCCTACGACCGGGTGCTCGCCACCCGCTTCGGCTGGCACGCCGTCGAGGCCGTCCACAAGGGCGCCTTCGGGCACATCACCGCGCTGCAGGGCACCAACATCAACCTGGTGCCGCTGGCCGAGGCCGTCGCCGAGCTGAAGACCGTCCCGCAGGAGCGCTACCTGGAGGCCGAGACGGTCATCTGACCGCCCCCGCCCTCCCCGAGGGCCCCGGACCGCGCCACGCCGTCCGGGGCCCTCGCGTCCACCGCCTCCGGTGGGCGCCGCCCCGCCCCGCCCGTTAGCGTGTCCGGCATGGAGATCCTCGCGTACGGAGTGCAGGCCGACGAGCGCCCGCTGCTGGAGGAGGCCTTCGCCGGCCGGCACAAGCTGCGCTGCCTCGACGTGTTCCTCAACCGCGACACCGCCCCGCTCGCCGCCGGCTACCCGGCCGTCAGCAGCAGCGTCAACGCCGTCCTCGACGCCGAGACCCTCGCCGTCCTCGCCGCCGGCGGCACCGGGCTGATCGCCCAGCGCTCCACCGGCTTCAACAACATCGACCTCGACGCCGCCGCCGACCTCGGCCTCACCGTCGCCCGCGTCTCCCACTACAGCCCGTACGCCGTCGCCGAGCACGCCTGGACGCTGGCACTGGCCGTCAACCGGCGCCTCACCCGGGCCGCCAACCGATCCCGCGAGTTCGACTTCCGCCTCGACGGCCTCCTCGGCCGCGACATCCACGGCATGACCGTCGGCGTCATCGGCACCGGCAAGATCGGCGAGTGCTTCGCCCGCATCGCCGCCGGCTTCGGCACCGAACTCCTCGGCTGGGACATCGCACAGAACCCCGCCTGCCTCGACCTCGGCATGCACTACACCGAACTGCCCGAACTCCTCACCCGCGCCGACCTGGTGAGCCTCCACGTCCCCCTGCTGCCCGCCACCCACCACCTGATCGACGACGGCGCCCTCGCCCGGATGAAGGACGACGCCATCCTCATCAACTCCAGCCGCGGCGGCCTCGTCGACAGCGCCGCCCTCGTCGAGACCCTGCGCGCCGGACGCCTCTCCGGCGTCGGCCTCGACGTCTACGAGGAGGAGACCGGCGTCTTCTTCACCGACCGCTCCATCCACGGCATCACCGACGACACCCTCGCCCGCCTCGTCACCTTCCCCCAGGTCCTCGTCACCAGCCACCAGGCCTACTTCACCCGCACCGCCGTCGGCCAGATCATCGACGCCACCGCCCGCAACATCGACGACCACGCCGCCGGCCGCACCAACGAGAACACCCTCGTCCCCAAGCGCTGACCCCGGGGCCTCCGCGCACGGGGGTGCGGCCGGCCGGGCCGGTCGGCCGCACCCCCGTCCGGGGCTACAGGGTGCTGGTGAGGCGGTCGGTCAGCAGCCGGGTGAAGCGCGCCGGGTCGGGCAGGTCGCCGCCTTCGGCGAGCAGGGCGCTGCCGTGGAGGAGTTCGGCGGTGTCGGCGAGCGCCGGGTCCTCGGCGTTCGCCCCGTGCGCCTGGCGCAGCGCGATGACGAGGGGGTGGGTGGGGTTGAGTTCGAGGATGCGCTTGACGGCCGGGAGTTCCTGGCCCATCGCCCGGTACATCTTCTCCAGGGTGGGGGTCAGGTCGTGGGCGTCGCCGACCAGGCACGCGGCGGAGGTGGTCAGGCGGGTGGAGAGGCGCACCTGCTTGACGTGGTCGGCCAGGGTGCCCTGGAGCCAGTCGAGGAGGGCGGCGAAGTCCTGTTCGCGCTGGGCCTTCTCGGTCTTCGCCTCGTCGCCGCCGTCACCGTCGGCGTCGCCGTCGAGGTCGACCTGGCCCTTGGCGATGGACTGGAAGCGGTGGCCGTCGAAGGCGGGGATCTGGTCGGTCCAGACCTCGTCGACGGGGTCGGTGAGGATCAGGACCTCGTAGCCCTTGGCGGTGAAGGCCTCCATGTGCGGGGAGTTCTCCACCATGGCCCGGTTCTCGCCGGTCAGGTAGTAGATGGTGTCCTGACCGTCCTTCATCCGCGACACGTACTCGCGCAGCGTGGTCGTCTTCTCCGGGTCGTCGGTCGAGGCGGCGCGGACCAGCTCCAGCAGCGCGTCGGTGTTGTCGCGGTCCTCGAGCAGGCCCTCCTTGAGGACCCGGCCGAACTGCTCCCACAGCGCGGTGTAGGCCTCGGGCCTGTCGGCCTGCGTGCTCTTGAGCGCGCCGAGGACCTTCTTGACGAGGCGCCGGCGGACGGCGGTGATCTGGCGGTCGTGCTGCAGGATCTCGCGGGAGACGTTCAGCGACAGGTCGTGGGCGTCCACGACGCCCTTGACGAAGCGCAGGTAGTTCGGCATCAGCGCGTCGCAGTCGTCCATGATGAACACGCGCTTGACGTACAGCTGCACGCCCCGCTTGGTGTCACGGGAGAACAGGTCGAACGGGGCGTGGGCGGGGATGAACAGCAGCGCCTCGTACTCGAACGTGCCCTCGGCGCGCATGTGGATCGTCTCGGCCGGGGCCTGCCAGTCATGGCTGATCTGCTGGTAGAAGTCGCTGTACTCGGCCTCGGTCACCTCGCTGCGCGGGCGGGCCCACAGCGCCTTCATCGAGTTCAGCGTCTCCAGCTCGCCCGCGGCTTCGTCCGCGCTGCCGGACTCGGGGCCGGACTCCGCGCCGGGTTCGGCGGGCGCGGCGGGCGCGGCGGGCGCCACGGATTCGGCGGCCATCCGGATGGGCCAGCGGATGAAGTCCGAGTACTGCTTGACGATCTGACGGATCTTCCACCCGGCCAGGTAGTCGCCCAGACCGTCCTCGCCGTCGACGGGCTTGAGGTGCAGGGTGACCGACGTGCCCACCGGAAGGTCATCGGCCTCCGCGATCGTGTAGCTGCCCTCGCCGTCGGACTCCCACGCGGTGCCCTGCTCGGTGCCGGCCCGGCGGGTGTGCAGGGTGACCTTGTCCGCGACCATGAACGCCGAGTAGAAGCCCACGCCGAACTGGCCGATCAGGCTCTGCGCCGCCTCCGCGTCCTTGGCCTCCTTGATCTTGGCCAGCAGGCTCGCGGTACCGGACTTGGCGATGGTGCCGATCAGGTCGACGACATCGTCGCGGGTCATGCCGACGCCGTTGTCCCGCACCGTCAGGGTGCGGGCGTCCCGGTCGACGTCCAGCCTGATGTGCAGGTCGGAGGTGTCGACGGCGAGACCGGTGTCGGTGAGGGACTCCAGGCGGAGCTTGTCGAGCGCATCGGAGGCGTTGGAGATCAGCTCGCGCAGGAAGATGTCCTTGTTCGAGTAGATCGAGTGGATCACCAGCTGCAGCAGCTGACGGGTCTCCGCCTGGAACTCCAGCGTCTGGGTCGGGCTGGCCACGACAGGATTCTCCTTCGAGAGGCAGTAGGGGGTTCGGATCGGGTCAGGCCACCGGAGCCGGTCGACGTGCTGCGGCCGGCCCCGGGGACGTTCTCATGCGACGGAGGGGGCCGGTGGGAGTGCCCGGCACGGCAGCGACGGCCGGGAACGAGGCCGGGCCCACCCCGGCCGGGCCGGCGGCCCGCTCACCCATGCCGTCACCTCCGCTGACCGGACACCTGTCGTCGTTCGGGTGACATGGTATCGCGGGCCCCCCGAGGGCAGGCGCTGCCGCCGCGGCCGCCCCCGACGTGCTCCGCCCGCCGCACCGGGAGTCGAATCGGTGAGCGAAGTCGCCTCCCGGAAGCGGGAGTTCCGGCAATAAACCACTGGCCGAGCGCGCCACCCCGGGAGACGCTGAGCGCCATGACAACAACCTTGATCACGGGCGCCAACAAGGGCCTCGGCCACGAGACCGCCCGCCGCCTGATCGCCGAGGGCCACACCGTCTACCTGGGAGCGCGCGACACCGGCCGGGGATCCGCGGCCGCGGCCGCGCTCGGCGCCCGGTTCGTACAGCTCGACGTCACCGAGGACGCCTCCGTCGCCGCCGCGGTGGCCACCATCGAGGCCGAGGGCGGTCTGGACGTCCTGGTCAACAACGCCGGCATCGAGGTGCGGTCGCCGGAGGACGAGATCATCGGTGCCGCGGAGCTGACCGCCGACGTGCTGCGGGAGGTGTTCGAGACCAACGTGTTCGGCCTGGTCCGGGTGACCCACGCCTTCCTGCCCCTGCTGGAGCGCTCCCCCGCCCCGGTCGTCGTCAACGTCAGCAGCAGCCTGGCCTCGCTGGCCATGGGCGGCAAGGGATACCCGGGGGCCGCCTACCCGACCTCCAAGACCGCGGTCAACATGCTCACCGTCCAGTTCGCCAAGGCGTTCCCGCTGATGCGGATCAACGCCGTGGAACCCGGATACACCGCGACCGATCTGAACGGGCACCAGGGCGCGCAGACCGTCGAGCAGGGCGCCGAGATCATCGTCCGGATGGCCGGGATCGGACCGGACGGCCCGACCGGCGGCTACTTCGACGCGGCGGGCAGTCTGCCCTGGTAGTCCCCCGGTCCGGCCCCGCAGTCGGCACCGGTGTCCCGGTCACCGCGGCGGCCGCCGCTGGACGGACGCGCCTGGAACCACGCCGCCGCTGGACGGTTTGCACGTCTGGACCGGCGCGCGGGCGGGCATCCCACCATCACCCCGCCGATGGGCCCGGCTGAGACTCCCCCACGAGTTCAACCGGGCCTCCGGCCGGCGGCCGGGCCCGGGCGCGGCTCCCCCCACGGAGCGGCAACCGGGCCCACACGGTGTTCAACCAGCGACACGCAGCGTACATGCCACATCCACCCAGCGCTACCTCCCGGGGGAACCGCCGTCCGCGACAACGGTCCCGGCGGCCCCACGACCCTGGGGGCCGTCCCGGCCGAGCAGCTCCCGGTACCAGGGGGCGGCCTCCGGGAGGCGGGCCAGCGGACCGGGGCCCGGCGGGCAGTCCGCGAGCCCCCAGATCCGCTCGCTGCGGTACCAGTGATCGCGGGCGACCAGGCCGAACTGCCGCTCGGAGACCCGGCCGGGCACTGCGGCCAGCAGCCGGCGGCACTCCTCCCAGGGAACCGCCGGACCTTCCGGGACGGACAGCAGGCCGAGATCGGCCAGGGCGGCCAGCAGGTCCCCGCAGCGAACCGGTTCGGGGTGGGAGGCGTGGTGGACGCCCCGCGGGGCGACCCGGCCGTCCAGCGCGAGCGCGGTGATCAGCCGGGCCAGGTCGGTGCGGTCCACCATCGAGAGCCGGGCGTCGCCGCCCTCCCAGCGGACCGGCACCCGGCGGACCAGCTCGGCCACCGCGGGCACCACCCAGCGGTCGCCGGTTCCGGTCACCAGCCCGGGGCGCAGCACGCAGCCGCCGGCCGCCAGCGCGTGGCGCTCGCCGAGCAGCCGGGTGCGGCTGGCCTCGGACACCGGGGCGGGCGGCACCTCGTCCACCTCGATGCCCGCGTGGGGGCCCTCGCCGTGGACCGCCGCCGTGGAGAGGTGGACGATCCGCCGCACCCCGGCCCGGGTGGCCGCGGCCATCAGGGTGGCGGTGCCCCGGTCGTTCACCGTCTCGCACTCCTCGGCGCCACCGGCCACCCGGGAGGCGAGGTGCACCAGCGCCCCCGCGCCCGTACAGAGCTCCGTGAGCGCCTCCCGGTCGGCGAGGTCGCCCGCCACCCAGGCGGTGCCCGGCGCGGCCTCCTGCGGCGGTTTGCGGGCCAGCGCGCGTACCCGGACGCCGCGCGCCACCAGGGCCGCCAGCACGCCCGAGCCGATGAATCCGGTCGCCCCGGTCAGTGCGACCACGGGGCGCGCCCCGGGCGCGGGTTCCGCCGCCATCTCCGAGCCTCCCTGCCGACCGGTCGGTCAGTCTAGCCAGCACGAGCCAGGCGGGGAGACACCCGCACGGAGGGGGTGGGGGGTGGCCCGAGGTAAGGCCCGCCTAGGCTGTATGCCAAGCGAAAAGGGGCGAACCGGACCCGCACCGGGGACCACGAGGACGGAAAGCAGGACCCGCCGATGGGCGACGGAATGTCAGGAATGCACCACCACGGCGGGATGACCCAGCTAGGCCCGTTCACCTTGTCGAACGTCTGGACCTGGTCCCCCGACTGGGTGTTCCTGCTCGGCGGGCTGGTCGTCCTGGGGCTCTACGCGGCGGGCGTGGTGCGGCTGTACCGGCGCGGCGACCGCTGGCCGATCGGCCGGATGGTCGGCTGGGCGTCGGGTGTCGCCAGCATGCTGCTGGTCACCTGCAGCGGGCTGAACGACTACGGCATGGCGCTGTTCAGCGCGCACATGATCCAGCACATGGTGCTCTCGATGCTGACGCCGATCCTGCTGCTGCTCGGCGCCCCGATCACGCTGGCGCTGCGGGCGCTGCGCCCGGCCGGCAAGGGCCGTCCGCGCGGGCCGCGCGAGCTGCTGGTGGCGCTGCTGCACAGCCGGTACGTCCGGATCATCTCGCACCCGGCGTTCACCATCCCGATGTTCATCGCGAGCCTGTACGGGGTCTACTTCACCCCGCTGTTCGACTTCCTGATGCAGTACCGCCTCGGGCACATCTTCATGATGGTGCACTTCCTGCTCACCGGTCTGGCCTTCTTCTGGCCGATCATGGGCGTGGACCCGGGCCCGCACCGGCCCGGCCACGTGATGCGGATCATCGAGCTCTTCATGGGAATGCCGTTCCACGCCTTCTTCGGTGTGGCGGTGATGATGGCCGGCCACCCGCTGGTCACGACCTTCACCGTGGAGGGCGCACCACCGGGGACGAACCTGCTGGAGGACCAGAAGCTGGCCGGGGGCATCACCTGGGCGTTCGGCGAGATCCCGACGGCGATCGTGCTGATCGCGCTGGTCTACCAGTGGATGGGCTCCGAGCAGCGGCAGGCCCGCCGCCGCGACCGCTCCGAGGAGCGCACCGGCGACGCCGAGCTGGAGGCGTACAACGCCTACCTGGCCTCGCTGCACAAGCGCGACCAGCGCGCGGGCGCGGCTCCGGCCGCCCCGGCCGCGCCGATCAGCGGCGCCCCGGCGGCCGAGGCCGGCTGAGGCCGCGGCCACCGCGGAACCCCTGTTCCCGGGAACCCCCGTTCCGGTTCCGGAACGGGGGTTCCGCCGTTTCCGGCCGCCCGTCGACGGCCCGCCGCCCCGTCGCGGCCCGCCCCTGCCCGGCCCGGCCCCGGAACGCCGGTTCCACCGGAGGCCGGAACGGTCGTTCCGCCGGATGCGTTCGAACGGATATGCACGTCCTGCTCATCGTCGCCGTCCTGCTCTGCGGGTCCGTCCTGCTCTGGCTGCTCGGCTTCCTCGGCCTGGCGCTGTACCACCACCGCAGTCGGCCCGCGCCGGCCGACTCCGACTACCTGGTGGTCCTGGGCGCCGCGCTGGACGGCTGTGAGCCCGCTCCCCCGCTGGCGGCCCGCCTGGACGCCGCGCTGGAGCGTTTCGCCGCCGAGGAGGCCGCCGGGTACGCCCCGCTGGTCCTGGTGACCGGCGGAAAGGGCCCGCACGAGGAGTGCACCGAGGCCGCCGCGATGGCCCGCTACCTGGTCGACCGGGGCGTTCCGGCCGAGCGGATCCGACGCGAGGAGCGGGCCGTGAACACCGCCGAGAACCTGCGCTTCAGCGCCGCCCTGATGGCCGCCGAGCGCCCCGGCTACCGCTGCACGGTGGTCACCAACGGCTTCCACACCGTCCGCTCCGCCCTGGCCGCCCGCCGGGCCGGCGCCCCCGCCGCCGTGCTCGGCGCGGACGGCCCGCTGGCCCACGGCCCGTACCTCCTGCTGCGCGAGGCCGTCGGCACCGCCCTCGCCCTGCTCGGCCGCGCCTGAGCGCCCGGACCTCAGGATCCGGGCCGGGCAGGATCCGCACGCCGGGCGGGATCCGGGCCCGGGCAGCCCGGAGGCCCCGGGTCCGTTTCCGGACCCGGGGCCTCCGTCAGCTCAGCTCGACCGGTTTCAGCCGAGGTTGGCGAGCGCCTCGTTGAAGGTCTTCGACGGGCGCATCACGGCCGCGGCCTTGGCCGGGTCGGGCTGGTAGTAGCCACCGAGGTCGACCGGCGAGCCCTGGACGGCGATCAGCTCGTCGACGATGGTCGACTCCTGCTCGCTCAGCGTGGCGGCCAGGCCGGCGAAGGCCTGGGCCAGCTCGGCGTCGGCGGTCTGCGCGGCCAGCTCCTGGGCCCAGTACATGGCCAGGTAGAAGTGGCTGCCGCGGTTGTCGATGCCACCGAGGCGGCGGCTCGGCGACTTGTCCTCGTTGAGGAAGGTGCCGGTGGCGCGGTCCAGGGTGTCGGCCAGCACCTGGGCGCGGGCGTTGTCGGTGGTGCCGGCCAGGTGCTCGAAGCTGGCGGCCAGCGCGAAGAACTCACCCAGGCTGTCCCAGCGCAGGTAGTTCTCCTTGACGAGCTGCTGGACGTGCTTCGGGGCGGAGCCGCCGGCGCCGGTCTCGAACAGGCCGCCGCCCGCCATCAGCGGGACGACCGACAGCATCTTGGCGCTGGTGCCCAGCTCCAGGATCGGGAACAGGTCGGTCAGGTAGTCGCGCAGCACGTTGCCGGTCACCGAGATGGTGTCCTCGCCACGACGGATGCGCTCCAGCGAGAACGTGGTGGCCTCGACCGGGGACATGATCTCGATCTGCAGGCCGGTGGTGTCGTGCTCCGGCAGGTACTGCTTGACCTTCTCGATCAGCACCGCGTCGTGGGCACGGTTCTCGTCCAGCCAGAACACGGCCGGGACGCCGGTGGCGCGGGCGCGGGTGACGGCCAGCTTGACCCAGTCCTGGATCGGCAGGTCCTTGGTCTGGCAGGCACGGAAGATGTCGCCCGGCTGGACGGCCTGCTCCAGCACCACGTTGCCCTCGGCGTCGACCAGGCGGACGGTGCCCGCGGCGGCGATCTCGAAGGTCTTGTCGTGCGAGCCGTACTCCTCGGCCTTCTGGGCCATCAGACCGACGTTCGGCACGGAGCCGATGGTCGCCGGGTCGAGGGCGCCGTGGGCGCGGCAGTCGTCGATGACGGCCTGGTACACGCCGGAGTAGCTGCTGTCCGGCAGCACGGCGAGGGTGTCGGCCTCCTTGCCGTCCGGGCCCCACATGTGGCCGGAGGTGCGGATCATGGCCGGCATCGAGGCGTCGACGATGACGTCGCTCGGCACGTGCAGGTTGGTGATGCCCTTGTCGGAGTCGACCATGGCCAGGGCCGGGCCCTCGGCCAGCTCGGCCTCGAAGGAGGCCTTGATCTCGGCACCCAGGTGCGGCACGTTGTCGAGGCCGGCCAGGATGCCGCCGAGGCCGTTGTTCGGGTTCAGGCCGGCGGCGACCAGCACCTCGCCGTACTTGGCGAAGGTCTTCGGGAAGAAGGCGCGGACCACGTGGCCGAAGATGATCGGGTCGGAGACCTTCATCATGGTGGCCTTGAGGTGCACCGAGAACAGCACGCCCTCGGCCTTGGCGCGGGCGACCTGCGCGGCCAGGAACTCGTTCAGGGCGGCGACCCGCATCACCGAGGCGTCGACGACCTCGCCGGCCAGCACCGGCACCTTGTCGCGCAGCACGGTGGTGGTGCCGTCCTCGCCGAGCAGCTCGATGCGCAGCGCACCGTCGGCGGCGACCACGGCGGACTTCTCGGTGGACCGGAAGTCGTTCTCGCCCATGGTGGCGACGTTGGTCTTGGAGTCGGCCGTCCAGGCACCCATGCGGTGCGGGTGGGTCTTGGCGTAGTTCTTGACCGACTGCGGGGCACGGCGGTCCGAGTTGCCCTCGCGCAGGACCGGGTTGACGGCGCTGCCCTTGATCTTGTCGTAGCGGGCGCGGACGTCCTTGTCCTCGTCGGTCTGCGGGTCGTCCGGGTAGTCCGGCAGGGCGTAGCCCTGGGCCTGCAGCTCCGCGACGGCGGCCTTCAGCTGCGGCACCGAGGCCGAGACGTTCGGCAGCTTGATGATGTTGGCGCTCGGGGTCTTGGCCAGCTCACCCAGCTCGGCCAGGGCGTCGCCGATCCGCTGCGCCTCGGTCAGACGCTCCGGAAAGCTCGCGATGATCCGCCCGGCCAGGGAGATGTCGCGGGTCTCCACCCGCACACCCGCGGTCGAGGCGTAGGCCTGGACCACCGGCAGGAACGAGTAGGTCGCCAGGGCCGGAGCCTCGTCGGTGTGCGTATAGATGATGGTCGAGTCAGTCATCGGTACTCCGCTTCACGTCTCCAACGTCTTGACGTCAAGATATCTCGTCACGGGCCTCCCGCTCCACCTCCCCCCGTCTTCGGGCGCGCTCCGGTCCGCCCGGAGGACGCCGGGGCCCTCCCCGCGGGGCGCTCCGGCGGCCGCGGCGCGGCCGCGAAGGGGGCTCGGCCGGGGTGGTCCGAGCGCGCCGGCGGGGGTGGCGACGGGGGGACGCACTCCACGGTCGTCCGGGTCGGGGCCCGGGGCAAGCGGAGCGCTCGACCGGTGGTTTAGTCCACTCGGGTGAGTCGGACGTCAGGAGTGCGTCAACGCACGACCTCATTCGGTCAACGGCGCGTCAGGACCGGCGATGCCCGGGCCGGGCCGTCCTAGCGTCGGGGAAGTAGTTCCGGCAGGCACCACCACTCCACCCGGGAGCATCCGCATGGCCCGCGTCGTCTGGCACGTTCCGGTCACCACCTCCGGCACCGGAAGCACCACCGCACTCCGCCTGTTCCGTCTGCGCGACGGCCGCCGCTGCGCGGTCGGATTCTCCAGCCCCGAGGCCCTCGCCGCCCTGCTCGGGCCCGACCAGGCCCACACCGAGCTCGGCGAGGCCGCGCTCCGCGACCTCACCGCCCCGCTCGGGATCGACACCCTGGTGCTGGACCCGCGTCTGGTCGCCCCCGCCGTCACCACTCCGGCCGGCGCCACCCCGGCCGCACCGCCCGCCCCGAACCCGACCGCCCAGCTCCAGCACCGGTGACCGCCCCGCTACAGCTGGTCCCGGACGATCCGGCCCCGACGGGCCGGGCCCGGCCCGCCCGGGACCTGCACGCGATCGCCCGGATCAGCCACGGCCCGGTCCCGCTCGACTTCGACCGCCTCGCGGCGGAGTTCCCGGCCGTGCAGGGCGGCCTGTGCCTGGCCGGCGAGGCCGATATCGAACTGCGTCTCGCCTGCACCGGCCCCGAGGAGTTGCGGACGATCGCCGCCGCCCTGCACCGCGCGGGCGCCGCCAGGGTGCACATCGACCTCGTCCTGCGCTCCCTCACCCCGGCGCCGGTCGTCCTGCGGCCGGTGCCGTGACCGGCGCCGGCCGCTGAACCCCGCGCCCCGCTCCCGGCCTGGGAGCGGGGCGCTCAGTCCTCCTCCCCGGGCCGGGGGTTCGGGTTGACCGCCTGGCCGTCGATGGGCTGGCCCCAGACGTCGTCCCCGGCCGCGTCGACGCAGTAGCCGCTGCCCTCCACGTGCCCGCCCGCGCTCCGGCACTGGCCGGCGGTGACGTCCCGGCGCCCGGTCGCCGCGGCCGCACCGGCGGTGGCGAGCACGGCCCCGGCGGCGGCGACGAGCAGGAGGACGGAGGCGGTCGCGGCGGCCACCCGGGCCCGGAGTGAGCTGTTCATGCGGACCACCCCAGCACGCCGCCGGGCCCCCGGCGACCACAGGACGCCCGCCCGGGTGGCCACCGCGGCGCGCCGGCCCGCGCTACTCGCGCGCCAGCGCCCCGATGGCCGCGAGCAGCAGCGCCGAGCCCGCCAGCAGGCCCGCCGTCAGCGGCTCGCCGAGGAGCAGCACGCCGATCACCGCCGCGGTCGCGGGCTCCAGCAGGACCAGCACCGCGGCCGTCGCGCCGGGCACGGCGGTCAGGCCGGTGAAGTACCAGCGGTAGGCGAACAGGGTGGGCACCGTACCGAGGAAGAGCAGGGACACCGCGGTCACCACCGGGTCCCCGCCCACCGGCAGAACGCCCTGGAGGCCCTGGACGGCCGCGAGCGGGAGCAGGCAGAGCAGCCCGGTGGTGAAGGCGCCGGCGCCGGCCCGCGCCGAACCGCCGCCCCGGGCCCAGAGGGTGAGGCCGCTCTGGCCGGCACCCGCGAGGACGGCCAGCGCGATGCCGAGGGCCGGGCGCGGGCCCGCCGCCGGGGCGGCCGCCAGCAGGGCCAGGCCGGCCAGGGCCAGGGCCACCGCGGCCGCCGAGCGGCGGGTCAGGCGCTCGCCGAGCAGCAGGTGGGCGCCGAGGCTGGTGAACACCGGGCCGGCGCCGATGGTGATCAGGGTGCCGAGCCCGAGCCCCGCGCAGCGCACGGAGGCGAAGTAGGCGCACTGGCTGACCGCCAGGCCGAGCCCGGTCAGCACGGCGGCGCGCCACCTGGCGGCGCCCCGGGCCGTGCGCGGGGCGGGGCGCCGCCCGCGGGTCGGCAGCAGGGCCAGGCAGAGCGCGGCGACGCCGAAGCGCCAGCAGGAGACGCCCGCCGGGCCGAGCCCGCCGGTGCGCATCAGCAGCGCGGACACGGCGCCGCCCACGCCCCAGGCGACGGCGGCGGCGGAGATGGACAGGAGGCCGCGCCGGAAGGGCACGGCGGCGTACGAGGTCATGCGTCGGTACTCCACGATGAGTTGCCGGTACTGGTCCGCTGGGGTCGCGGGCGGCAGTCATCGCCCCGGCTGCGGGCAGGTCCCGTCGGGCCGGAGTGGGTGGAGGGGGCCGCCCGCTAGCGGGCCGGCGGCGGAAGGATCACGTGACGCACGGGGCCAGCCTACGCGCCCCGCCGTCCCCGTTCGCGATCTTTCCCCCACCCCGGGCGGGGCCGTAGCGTCACTCGGGCCGGGGTTCCCGGCGGAGCGCACCCCTCGACGAGGACGAAGGAGCGGAACGCGATGGACCAGCTGACGTACGACGAGGTCGAGGCCGCCGGGAAGCGGATCGCCGGGCGGGTGCGCCCGGTCGCGGTGGCGCCGGGGGACGGTGGCGGGCGGGCCTGGCTGGCGCTGGAGTTCCTCCAGCACACCGGCAGCTTCAAGGCGCGCGGCGCGCAGAACTTCCTGCTCGCCCACGCCGCGGCGGGCACCCTCCCGGACGCCGGGGTGACCATCGCCTCCGGCGGCAACGCGGGCCTCGCCTGCGCCTGGGCGGCCCGTGAACTCGGTGTCCGGGCAACGGTGTTCCTGCCCCGGACGGCTTCCCCGGTGAAGCTGGCGCGGCTGCGCTCGTACGGCGCCGAGGTGCGGCTGGCGGGCCGGGAGTACGCCGAGGCGCTGGCCGCCTGCGAGGAGTTCGCGGCCGGCAGCGGGGCGCTGTCCTCGCACGCGTACGACCACCCGCTGATCGCCGCCGGTGCCGGGACGGTCCTGGCGGAGCTGCGCGCCGCGGTGCCGGGGCTGGACACGGTGGTGGTGTCGGTGGGCGGCGGCGGGCTGTTCGCCGGGGTGGCGGTGGCGGCCCGGGAGCACGGTGTCCGGGTGCTCGCCGTGGAGCCGACGGGCAGCCGCGCGCTGAACGCCGCGTTGGAGGCGGGCCATCCGGTGGACGTGCCGGTCGACTCGGTCGCCCAGGACGCGCTCGGGGCCCGTCGCGCCACCGCCCTCGCCGTGGACGCCGCCGCGCACCCGGGCGTCCGCTCGGTGCTGGTCGACGACGAGGCGATCGTGCGCGCCCGCCGGCGGCTCTGGGAGGACCGCCGGATCGCCGTCGAGTACGCGGCCGCCACCGCGTTCGCCGCCCTCGACCGGGCCGAGGGCGAGCGCGTCGCGGTGCTGCTCTGCGGGGCCAACACCGACCCGTCCGATCTGGTGGACTGACGCCGCTTCGCTGTACGGAGGTCACTATTCCCATCACCGAATGAACCGCCTATGATGCGCCCCCACACGGCTCGGCCGGAATTCCCGGGAAATCGATCGAATACGTAAGAGACCGAACGCGATCACACCCCCTACCTGCAAGGATGTCCCGAAAAGAATGTAAACATTCAGTAATGAAATCTGTGCAGAGGGCACCGAAAAGTCCTAGTGTGTGGCAACTCTCATCGCTCCGAGCACCCGGAGCCCCCACCCACAGAGAGATCTTTCATGGCTTCCCTCAACCAGATCTCGCCGCCCGACCAGGGCACCGGCTCCGAATCCGGGACCACCCACCGGTCGCTGCGCCGACACGTCGGCCTCATCGGCCTCATGTGGGCCTCGGTCGGCTCGATCATCGGCTCCGGCTGGCTCTTCGGCGCCAAGGAGGGCGTGATGGCGGCCGGCCCGGCCGCCGTCCTGTCCTGGGGCATCGGTACGGTCGCGATCGTGCTGCTCGCGCTCGTGCACGCCGAGCTCGGCAGCATGTTCCCGGTCTCGGGCGGCACCGCGCGCTACCCGCACTACGCCTTCGGCGGCCTGGCCGGCATGTCCTTCGGCTGGTTCTCCTGGCTCCAGGCGGCCACCGTCGCGCCGATCGAGGTCGAGGCGATGATCGGCTACGCCCGGCACTGGTCCTGGGCGGGCGGCCTGCTCAACGACAACAACACCCTCACCGCCAGCGGCTTCGCCGTCTCCACGGTGCTCATGGCGGTGTTCGTCGCGGTGAACTTCCTCGGTGTGCGCGTCCTGGCCCGCACCAACAACATCGCCACCTGGCTGAAGATCTTCGTCCCGCTGCTCACCATCTTCGTTCTGGCCGTGACCAACTTCCACGGCTCCAACTTCACCTCGCACGGCTTCGCGCCGTTCGGCGCCCCGGGCGTGCTCGCGGCGATCAGCACCAGCGGCATCATCTTCGCCCTGCTCGGCTTCGAGCAGGCCATCCAGCTCGCCGGTGAGAGCCGCAACCCCAAGCGCGACATCCCCCGCGCCGTGCTGGGTTCGGTCGTCATCGGCAGCCTGATCTACACCCTGCTCCAGGTCGTCTTCATCGGCGCGCTGCCCGTCAGCGCCTTCGCCAACGGCTGGGACAAGCTCGACTTCCCCGGCATCGACGGCCCCTTCGCGGGTCTCGCCACCGTGATCGGCCTCGGCTGGCTGGCCTGGGTGCTCTACATGGACGCCGTGATCTCCCCCGGCGGCAGCGGCCTGATCTACACCACCTCGACCTCGCGCATCTCCTACGGCCTGAGCCGCAACGGCTACGCCCCCCAGCGCTTCGAGGAGCTCGACAGGAACGGCGTGCCGTGGTTCGGCCTGGTGATCGCCTTCGTCACCGGCGTGATCTGCTTCCTGCCGTTCCCGAGCTGGCAGGAGCTGGTCGGCTTCATCACCTCCGCCAGCGTGCTGATGTACGCCGGCGCCCCGCTGGCCTTCGGCGCGATGCGCCGCCGCCTGCCCGCGCACGAGCGCCCGTACCGGCTGCCGGCGGGCGAGCTGATCTCCCCGGCCGCGTTCGTGGTCTCCAGCCTGATCATCTACTGGTCCGGCTGGCACACCCTCTCGCGCCTGGGCATCGCGATCGTGCTCGGCTACCTGCTGCTCGGCAGCTACGCCGCGTACGCGATCAGGAAGGGGCTGCCGAACGCGCCCCGGCTGAGCTGGAAGTCCGCCCAGTGGCTGCCGCCCTACCTGGTGGGCCTCGGCCTGATCTCCTGGCAGGGCACCTTCGGCGACGGCACCGGCAACCTCCCGATGTGGTACGACATGGCCCTGGTCAGCGTGTTCTCGCTGGTCATCTACTACTGGGCGATCCGGGTCGCGCTGCCCGCCGAGGCGATCGAGCAGGAGATCTCCGACGTCGAGGTGGTCGACGAGGGCGGCCACTGACCGACCCCGGACCGACGGAAGGGCCCGCCGTGCGACCGGCGGGCCCTTCCGCGTCCGCGCCGAGGAGGGGAGGCGGCGGCGGGTGGGTCAGGTGGGTCAGAGGCCCAGGACCGTGCGCAGCACCGTGGTGAGCTCGGCCTGCGCGTCCTGCGCCGGACCGGTCGAGCGCCAGGCCACGAAGCCGTCCGGGCGGACCAGCACGGCGCCCCGGGGGCCGATGCCGTGCAGGGCGGCGAAGTCCGCGCCGGGCTCCGGCGCCAGGTCGTCCTCGGCGCCGTCGCCGATCCGGAAGCCGTCCAGCGGGACGGCCAGCCGGTCGGCCGCGCGCCGGGCGCCCGCCTGCCAGTCGCCGCCCTCGGGACCGGTGAGCAGCACCATCGCCTGCTCGTAGAGGTCCAGCGTGGACAGCCGCACCCCCGCCCGCAGCAGCCACTGGTGCGGGGCCCGGCTGCCCGGCTCGCCCGCCGACTCGAACTGCTCGGGGACCACCGGCCCGGTCCGGTCCGCGCCGACCACCGCGCCCACCGGGTAGCGGTAGCCGAGCGCCACGGCCAGCACCCCGGCCTGCCGGCCGACGCCCGGCACCACCGCGTAGCCGGGGTGGCTGTGCTCGGCGGAACGCGCCGAGGCCCGCTCGCCGGTCACCTGCGCGACCGGGCGGCGCTCCTGCCCGTACGTCTCCAGCAGCCTCGGCCCGGCCCAGCCGCACAGCACGGCGGCGATCTTCCACGCCAGGTTGTGGGCGTCCTGGATGCCGGTGTTGGAGCCGAACGCGCCGGTCGGCGACATCTCGTGGGCGGAGTCCCCGGCGAGGAAGACCCGCCCGGCGCCGTACCGCTCGGCCACCCGCTCGGCGGCGTGCCAGGGCGCGCGGCCGGTGACCTCGACGTCCAGCTCCGGCATGCCGACGGCGGTGCGGATGTGCCGCTCGCAGCGCTCGTCGGTGAACGCCTCCAGGGGCTCGCCGTGCTCGGGGTGCCAGGGCGCGTGGAAGACCCACTCCTCCTGGTTGTCGACCGGCAGCAGCGCGCCGTCCGCCTCCGGGTTGGTCAGGTAGCAGGCGATGAAGTGGCGGTCGCCGACCACCTCGGCCAGCCGCTTCGCCCGGAACGTGATGCTGACGTTGTGGAACAGCTCGCCCTTGCCGGACTGGCCGATGCCCAGCCGCTCGCGGACCGGGCTGCGCGGACCGTCCGCGGCGATCAGGAACTCCGAGCGCACCACCCGACGCTCGCCGGTCTCCCGGCTGCGCAGCACCGAGGTGACGCCGTCCGCGTCCTGCTCGAAGGAGACCAGCTCGGTACCGAACCGCAGGTCGCCGCCGAGCTCGCGGGCCGCCCGCAGCAGCACCGGTTCCAGGTCGTTCTGGCTGCACAGGCACCAGGCGCTGGGGCTGAACCGGGCCAGCCGGCCGCCCGGGTCGATCTCACGGAACAGCCACTCCTGCTCGGCGCCGGTCAGCGAGGGCGCCTGGAGGATGCCGTGGTTGGGGGCCAGGATCGAGGCGGCCTCGCGGATCGCCGGCTCGATCCCGGCCACCCGGTACAGCTCCATGGTGCGGATGTTGTTGCCCCGCCCCCGCGGGTGCCGGGAGGTGTCGGCGTGCTTCTCCACCAGCAGGTGCCCGACCCCGAGCCGCCCCAGGAAGAGTGCGGCCGACAGCCCGACCAGCGAGCCGCCCACGATCAGGACCGGCACCCGGTCGTCAACCTTCGGATTCATCAATTGCTCCGCCCTGTCAGGGGATTCCGCGGCCCGGCGACTGGGCCCGGCACCGCCCTCGACGGACCCGCTCGACCGGGGGCCCCGCTCTTCCATCCCCCGCCGGACGGGGCCCGTGCCGCCCCTTCGCCCGGATGGCCCGCAAATCTCGCGCCGCGCCCGGTGCGCCGCCCACGATCGACCTCAGGCCTGGCGCCGACGTGCCCGGCCGTACCGCCGCCGCACCGCCCTCCCAGGCCGGGCAGCACCCGCCGGGCACGGCCGACACGGCCCGCAGCGTGCGGCCCAGAGCAGAAAGTGGATCATGACAACTCTGTCCGAACCCCAGCCGAAGCAACAGGACGAGGCCGACACCCGGCTGCGGGTGGTGCTGATGCTGGAGATCCAGGACGGCGCCCAACAGCGCTTCCTCGACGTGTACGAGCAACTGCGCCACCAGGTGGCCTCGGTTCCCGGCCACGTCAGCGACCAGCTGTGCCAGTCCATCAACGACCCCCGCCAGTGGCTGATCACCAGCGAGTGGAAGGACCAGGAGACCTTCCTGGAGTGGGTGGACAGCCCGGCCCACCGGGAGATGGTCAAGCCGATGCACGGCTGCGTCAGCGACAACTTCCGCTCGCTGCGCTACGCCGTGCTGCGCGAGACCTCGGCGGCCGGCTCCACCGGCACCCGGGCCCCGATGGAGGTGCCGCCCGGGCTGCCGCGCACCGCGCCCGCCGGGCACGTCGGCCCGCCCAAGGCCGAGCCGGGCCCGGACGGGGTGGTCCGCCACGCGCTGACCTTCACCGTCAAGCCCGGCAGCGAGCCCGAGGTGGCCCGCATCCTGGCCGGCTACGCCTCCCCGCGGGCCGAGGTGGACGAGCACACCCGGCTGCGCCGCACCTCGCTGTTCATGCTCGGCAACCGGGTGGTCCGGGCCGTCGAGGTGGTCGGCAACCTCGGCGACGCGCTGCGCCACGTGGCGATGCAGCCCGAGGTGCGGGCCGTCGAGGAGGCGCTCAACCCGCACCTGGAGGAGGCCCGGCAACTGGGCGACCCGCAGGCCGCCCGGGCGTTCTTCGCCAGGGCGGCGCTGCCCGCCCGGCACCAGGCGATCGCCAGCTCCCCCGCCTCCGCCCGGCTGCACCGGCACGCCGTGCTCTACCCGGTCCGTCCGGGCGGCGGGCAGGACGTGGCCGAGCTGCTGGCCGAACACGACAACCTGGCCACCGCCGACCCGACCGGGCCGGTCGCGGCGGCCACCGTCTTCCACCGCGAGGACGTGGTGGTGCGCCTGGTCGACCTGCGGGTGCCGGCCGAGGCCGACCCGGCGGCCGCCCTCGGAGTGGCCGACGACCGGCGGGCCGCCGCACTCGCCGGACTGCTCGACCTCGGCCCGCACGGCGACCTGCGCACCGTCGCCGGGCTCGGCGCCTTCCTCGCCGCCCGCGCCATGAACCCGGTCACCGACCGCAAGTCCGCCGACCCGATCAACAACTGACGGTCCGTCACATCACGGGAGATCCTCCATGACCACGCAGCCCCCAAGGATCGTCAGCGTCCACGAGGCACCGGAGAACCGCCGCCACGGCGCCGAGCTGCGCACCATGCTCACCCCGACGAGCTGCGGCGCCACCAGCGGCTTCATGGGGCTGGCGATCGTCAAGCCCGGCGAGCGGATCGGCGAGCACTACCACCCGTACTCCGAGGAGTTCGTGTTCGTCGTCTGCGGCGACCTGGAGGTGGACCTGGACGGGAAGCCCCATCCGCTCAAGCCGGACCAGGGCCTGATGATCCCGATCAACATGCGCCACCGCTTCCGCAACGTCGGCGACACCGAGGCCCGGATGGTCTTCCACCTCGGACCGCTCGCCCCGCGCCCCGACCTCGGCCACGTGAGCACCGAGGGGACCGCGGCGGCCGGTCCGCCGGAACACGCCAAGGTGGGCTCGTGACCCGGCGCGTCGCCGTCACCGGGATCGGTGTGGTCGCACCCGGCGGGGTCGGCGTCCCGGCGTTCTGGGACCTCCTGACGTCCGGCCGCACCGCGACCCGGGGCATCACGCTCTTCGACCCCGCCGGGTTCCGCTCCCGGATCGCCGCCGAGGTCGACTTCGACCCGGCGGCCCACGGACTGAGCCCGGAGGACGTCCGACGGGCCGACCGCTACGTGCAGTTCGCGATGGTCGCGGCCGACGAGGCGATCGCCGACGCCGGCCTGGACCTGGCCGCCGAGGACCCCTGGCGGATCGCCGTCTCGCTCGGCACCGCCGTCGGCGGCACCACCCGACTGGAGCACGACTACGCCCTGGTGAGCGCGGCCGGCGCCCGCTGGGACGTGGACCACCGGCAGGCCGAGCCGCAGCTGCACCGGGCGTTCGCACCCAGCACCCTGGCCTCCGCGGTGGCCGAACGGACCGGCGCGCACGGCCCGGTGCAGACCGTCTCCACCGGCTGCACCTCCGGCCTGGACGCGATCGGCTACGGCTTCCAGGCCGTCGAGGAGGGACGCGCCGACATCTGCGTCGCCGGCGCCTCCGACTCCCCGATCTCGCCGATCACCGTCGCCTGCTTCGACGCCATCAAGGCCACCAGCGAGCGCAACGACGACCCGCGGCACGCCTCCCGCCCCTTCGACGCCGACCGCGACGGCTTCGTGCTCGGCGAGGGCGGCGCCGTCCTGGTACTGGAGGAACTGGAGCACGCCCGCCGCCGCGGCGCCCGGATCTACGGCGAGATCGGCGGCTTCGCCACCTTCGGCAACGCCTACCACATGACCGGCCTCACCAAGGAGGGGCTGGAGATGTCCCGGGCGATCGACCACGCGCTCGTCCACGCCCGGGTGGACCGCACCGACGTGGACTACGTCAACGCGCACGGCTCGGGCACCAAGCAGAACGACCGGCACGAGACCGCCGCGGTCAAGCGCTCGCTGGGCGCGCACGCCTTCAAGACCCCGATGAGCTCGATCAAGTCGATGGTCGGGCACTCGCTCGGTGCCATCGGCGCCATCGAGGTCGTCGCCTGCACCCTGGCGCTCGCCCACGGCGTCGTGCCGCCGACCGCCAACTACGAGACTCCGGACCCGGAGTGCGACCTCGACTACGTGCCGCGCACCGCGCGTGAGCTGCCGCTGAGCCACATCCTGTCGGTCGGCAGCGGATTCGGCGGATTCCAGTCCGCCGTCGTGCTCAACAGAACGGGGTGAGTTCCATGACGTCACGTCAGCAGGGCCGCCGGGCGGTGGTCACCGGCCTCGGCGTGGTGGCGCCGAACGGTGTCGGGGCCGACGCCTTCTGGAAGGCCACCAGGCAGGGCGTGAGCGTCCTCGACCGGATATCCCGCGAAGGCTGCACCGGGCTTCCGCTCCGGATCGCGGGCCAGGTGAACGGGTTCGATCCGCAGTCCGCGATCGACAACCGCTTCCTGGTGCAGACCGACCGCTTCACCCACTACGCGATGGCCGCCGCCGACCTGGCGGTGGCGGACGCCGGGTTCCGGCCGGACCCGGAACAGCCCTTCGCGGTCGGCGTGGTGACCGCGGCCGGCTCCGGCGGCGGCGAGTTCGGCCAGCGCGAGCTCCAGCAACTCTGGGGCCAGGGGCCGAGGTTCGTCGGCCCGTACCAGTCCATCGCCTGGTTCTACGCGGCCAGCACCGGCCAGATCTCGATCCGCGGCGGCTACAAGGGCCCCTGCGGGGTGGTCGCCAGCGACGAGGCCGGCGGGCTGGACGCCCTCGCACACGCCGCCCGGGCCATCGAACGCGGCACCGACGCGGTGGTGGTCGGCGCCGCCGAGGCCCCGCTGGCGCCGTACTCGATGGTCTGCCAACTCGGCTACCCCGAGCTGAGCCTGGCCGAGGAGGCCGAGCGGGCGTACCTGCCCTTCACCGAGCAGGCCTGCGGCTTCTCCCCCGCCGAGGGCGGCGCGATGCTGCTGCTGGAGGACGAACAGGCGGCCCACCTGCGCGGCGCCCGGGTCCGGGCCCGGCTGGCCGGCCACGGCGCCACCTTCACCGGGGCGTCCCGCTGGGCGGAGTCCCGGGAGGGGCTGGCGGCCGCGATCCGGATCGCGCTGGACGAGGCCCGCATCGCGCCCGAGGAGGTCGACGTGGTCTTCGCGGACGCCCTCGGGGTCCCGGCCGCCGACCGGGCGGAGGCCCTGGCGCTGGCCGACGCGCTCGGCCCGGCCGCCGAGCGCGTCCCGGTCACCGCGCCCAAGACCGGTACGGGGCGGGCCTACTGCGGCGCCCCGATGCTCGACGTGACCGCGGCCGTGCTGGCCATGGAGGACGGCGTGCTGCCGCCGACCCCCAACGTCACCGAGGTCTGCCACGACCTCGCCCTGGTGACCGGCCGTGCCCGCCCGGCCGAACTGAACACCGCGCTGGTGCTCAGCCGCGGGCTGATGGGCTCCAACTCCGCGCTGGTGGTCCGGCGCGCCCAGCCCTGAACCACCCCGTCACACCATCGAAGGGAAACCCCGTGAGCAACACCCTCAGCTATCCGGAACTCGCCGAGCTGCTCCAGACCCGGGCCGGTGTCACCGTCGACCCGGGCGCGCTGGCGCAACCGGGCGCGGAGTTCGACACCTTCGGCATCGACTCGCTCGGGCTGCTCGGCGTGGTCGGCGAGCTGGAGAACCGGCACAACCTCAAGGTCACCTCGGGCGCCGAGTCGGCCAAGACCCCGGCCGAGTTCCTGGAGCTGGTCAACTCGTCCCTCGCCACGAAGGCCGGTGCCTGACATGCCCGGACACACCGACAACGAGATCGTCATCGCCGCGCCGCTCGACCTGGTCTGGGAGATGACCAACGATCTGGAGAACTGGCCGCAGCTGTTCAGCGAGTACGCCTCGGTGGAGGTGCTGGACCGGCAGGGCGAACTCGTCCGGTTCCGGCTCACCATGCACCCGGACGACAACGGCCAGGTGTGGAGCTGGGTCTCCGAGCGCGAGACCGACCGGGACGCGCTCGCGGTGCGCGCCCGCCGGGTCGAGCCCGGCCCGTTCGAGTTCATGGAGATCCGCTGGGAGTACGCGGAGGTTCCGGCCGGCACCAGGATGCGCTGGGTCCAGGACTTCGCGATGAAGCCGACCGCCCCGGTCGACGACGAGGGCATGACCGGCCACATCAACCGCAACTCGAAGGTCCAGATGCAGCTGATCCGGGAGAAGGTCGAGAAGCGGGCGGCGGAACTGTGACCGGCGCGCACCGGGCGCTGATCGTCGCCCGGATGAAGCCCGAGGCCGCGCCGGACATCGCCGAGGTGTTCGCCGAGTCCGACCAGGGCGAGCTGCCGCACCTGATCGGTGTCACCGGCCGCAGCCTCTTCCAGTTCGGCGACGTCTACCTGCACCTGATCGAGGCCGACCGGCCGCCGGGCCCGGCCGTCGCCAAGGTCGTCGGACACCCGGAGTTCCGGACCGTCAGCGACCGGCTGACCGCCTTCGTGCAGGCCTACGACCCGGCCACCTGGCGGGAACCGAAGGACGCGATGGCGCGGGAGTTCTACCGCTGGGACCGCTGACCCGGCGGCTCCCGATGGGCCCGCCCCCGGCCGTGCGCCGGGGGCGGGCCCACGCGCGTCCGACGGACGGTCCGTGAACGGGTTCACCCGGATCGACCGACCAACCGGGTGAACACTCCCGGGACTCCACCCGAAGGGCTCACCCTGCGCACCGGTGCTGCCACACTCCGGTGGCAGGCCGCCGCACGGTGGATGACGGTGGATCAGGCGCACCCACCGCGAGTCCCCTTGTCCGGCACCGTGTCGGCAGTCGCGGTCCCGTGCGCCGGAAGGATCAACCTCATGCGTTCTGCACGCACGCTGCTCGCCGGGGCGGCCGTCGCCGCCGCACTCACCGTCGGCACCCCCATGGCGTTCGCCGACGGAGCCGCCGACCAGGGCAAGAACCTGACCTGGCAGGAGAAGACCGAGAAGGCCTCCGACAACTCCGGCAGCTCCAAGGCCAACGACGACAGGAAGGGCGGTGCCGCCTCCGAGGAGCGCAAGGGCACCGACGAGCACAAGGGCACCGAGGACCACAAGGGCTCAGACGAGCACAAGGGCACCGACGAGCACAAGGGCGGCGAGGCCAAGGACGAGGACCACAAGACCCCGCACGGCGGCGTGCACACCGGCGGCGGCGGCCTGGCGCTGTCCGGCGGCGGCCTCGCCTCCGGCGCGGTGCTGCTGCTCGGCGGCCTCGGGGCGGGCGCGTACGCCCTGCGCCGCGGCCGCCGGGCCTCCGGCGCGGTCGCCTGACACGCCGGGCACCCTGCTTCCGCCGCCCCCGGGCGCCTCTCCCCGCGGGGCGGGCGCACCGGGGGCGGCGGGCCGTCACGGAACCGGTCGAGCGGAGGACAGGAATGGCGGGCGGTCCCACCCCCGGAATGCCCCGGCTGCTGCGCGCCGGGATGGGCGCGGCAGCGGTCGGGCTGCTGATGATCTACAACTCGGTGGACACCGGGTCGGACACGGACGCGGAGGACGGCCGGCCCGCTCCTCCGGCGGCCGCCGCACCGGCCGTCCCCGGACCGTCGGGCGCGGACGGCGGCTCCCCGGCCGCCGAATCGCGGACGCCGGCGCTCGGGCGTGCCAAGCCGACCCGGCTGCGGATCCCGCAGATCGGAGTCGACGCGCCGTTCACCGAACTGGGCCTCGGCCCGACCGGCCAGCTCGACGCGCCGCCACCGGACGACAAGAACCTGGTCGGCTGGTACCGGGACGGCGCCGCCCCCGGCGAGCGCGGCAGCGCGGTCCTCGCCGGGCACGTGGACACCGCCAAGGGCCCGGCGGTCTTCCTGCTGCTGAGCTTCCTGCTGCCGGGCAACAAGGTCGAGGTGAGCCGCGCGGACGGGACCGTCGCGGTGTTCTCGGTGGACTCGGTGGAGACCTTCGCCAAGAACGCCTTCCCCGACGCGAAGGTGTACGGCAGGACCCCGGACGCCCAACTCCGGCTGATCACCTGCGGCGGCACGTACGACAAGAAGCGGCGGGACTACCTGGACAACGTCGTGGTCTTCGCCCACCTGGAGTCCTCGCACCCGGGCTGACCCGAACCGACCCGACCCGGCTCGGGCCGGGCCGGGCGGGGCGGGGCGGTTCGGGGCGGGTGCACGATCGCCGGCCCCTGGAAGCCAGGGGCCGGCGGTCGTCGTGCGGCGGGGCCGGGTCAGCCGGTCACGACGGCCTCGAAGGCGTGCAGGTAGGGGTTGACCGGGCGGACCGCGGTGACCGTCAGTCCGGCCTCCGCCATCAGCCCCACCATGGACTCCTCGGAGTGCTTGGCGCCGCCCACGTTGAGCATCAGCATCAGGTCCATCGCGGTGGTGAAGCGCATCGAGGGGCTGTTGTCGACCAGGTTCTCCACCACGACGACGCGGGCGCCGGAGCCGGCCGCCTTGACCACGTTGGTGAGGGTGCGGCGGGTGCTGTCGTCGTCCCACTCCAGGATGTTCTTGATGATGTAGAGGTCCGCGCGGACCGGGATCTCCACCCGGCAGTCGCCCGGGACCAGCCGGGCCCGGGCGGAGAAGGCCCCGCCGTCCTGGAGCCGGGGGTCGGCGCCGGCCACCACCTTGGGCAGGTCGAGCAGCGTCCCGTGCAGCGCCGGGTGCTTCTCCAGCAGGCTGGCCAGCACGTGGCCCTGGCCGCCGCCGATGTCCGCCACCGAGTCGATGCCGGTGAGGTCCAGGTATTCGGCGAAGTCCTCGGCGGACTGCCGGCTGGAGGTGGTCATCGCCTTGTCGAAGACCTTGGCGGAGTCTCCCGCGTCGTTGTGCAGGTAGTCGAAGAACTCCTTGCCGAACAGGTCGGGGAAGACGTTGCGGCCGGAGCGGACCGCCTCGTCCAGCTTCGGCCAGGCCTCCCAGGTCCACGGCTCGGTGCACCAGAGGGAGATGTAGCGCAGCGAGTTGGGGGCGTCCTCGCGCAGCAGCCGGGACATCTCGGTGTGCTCGAAACGGTCGTCGCCGGTCTCCGCGAAGATCCCGTAGCAGGCGAGCGCGCGCAGCAGCCGGCGCAGCTGGCGGGGCTCGGTGTCGAGTGCGGCGGCGAGGTCGGTCGCGGTGGTCGGGGTGTCGCCGAGCACGTCGGCGACACCGAGCCGGGCCGCCGCGCGGACGGCGGCGGCGCAGGCGGCACCGAAGACGAGCTCGCGCAGGCGCATCGCGGCCTGGGGGCTGGTGTGGGCGGGTGCGGTGGTCATGGCTGGGTTCCTCGGGTGCTTGGGAGTTCCTGGGGCGGCGGACGGCAGGCGGCGGGCATCGGGCGGCGGGCATCGGGCGGCGGCGAGGGACGGCGGGCGGATGAGTGGCGGGTGGCGAGGGGTGCCGGGGCTCAGCAGCGCCCGGCCGGCTCGGAGCGGTCGCAGGTGTTGCCCGCGAAGGTGTTGTCGGTACCGGAGTCGCGGTCCGCGAGGTCGGCCGGACCGTTGCCGCTCAGCGTGTTGTCGGTGATCACGGCCCGGGCGTTGGAGACGCCGACGACGCTCTTGAAGAGGACGATGCCGCCGGAGAAGTCCGAGGTGCCCGTGTTGTCGCGCACCTCGTTGCCGGTCACCCGGGCGTCCTCGGTACCGGTGAGCACGATGCCGGCGCCCTGGATGGCGCCCAGCCGGGGGTTGGCCGGGCAGAACTTGTTGTTGCCGACGACGGAGTTGCGCCGGACGTCGAGGTCCCCGGCCCGGGGCACGCCCTCGTCGCCGACCACGAAGACGCCCGCGCAGTTGCCGCTGATCCCGTTGTCCTGGACGGCCAGCCCGCGCAGCCGGCGGACGGTGACGCCGACCCGGTTGCCGGTCAGCTCGTTGCCCTCGACCACGGTGCCGCCGGTGTCGGGCGAACCGCCCTCGCGGTAGGCGTAGTTGGCGAGGAAGACGCCGGACTGGCCGTTGTCGGTCGAGCGGTTGCGGCGGATGGTGGCCCGGGTGGACATCTCCTGGCTGATGCCCTGCTGGGCGTTGTCGTGCACGTAGGTGCCGCTGACGGTCAGGCCCGTGGTGCCGCTGGCGTCGATGCCGTTCTTTCGGAAGCCGGTGACGGCGAGGCTCTCGATGGCGACGTCGGCCAGCGGCTGTTCCTCGGTGCCGACCACGCAGATGCCGTGCCCGGCGGTGGCACAGGCGTTCTCGGTGCCGTCCCCGGGGGTGATCACGCTGTCCGGGCCGGCGCCGTGCAGGGTGAGGCCGGGGGTGGTGATCCGGACGCTGCCCCGGTAGGTGCCGGGGAGGAGTTGGATGGTGTCGCCGGGCCGGGCGGCGTCGACGGCCTGCTGAATCGATTCTCCGGGCCGGACGTAGTGCAGCGGGAGGCCGCCGTCGGCACGGGCCGCGGGGGCGGCGGCGAGCGCGGTGAAGGCGGTGGTCAGGGCGGTGGCGGCGGCGGTGGCCGCGGCGAGGTGGTGGACCCGTCGCGTGGGCATGAGTGGTGACCTGTTTCTTTCGGCGCGCGCGGTGTTCGTGCTGGTGTCGTGGTCTCCCGCACGGTCCGGCGGAGTGGGCTGACGCGCTGTGCGCGGGCGGTGGCGGCCGGTGGGGTGCGGCCGTGTCGACGGTATGGGCGGCCGGGTGGGCCCGCCACCAGGGCTGGGCTGCGGGGCTGACGGGGCGTCGACCGGAGGTGGGACGGCCCGGCGTGGCGGGGCTCGGCGCGGCGGGGTGGGGCTCGACGCGGCGCGGCGCGGTGGAGTGGGGTGGGGTGGGGGCGGATACGGCGACGCGCCCGGCCGCGGGAGGCGGCCGGGCGCGTCGGGTGTGTCGGGCGTGTCGGGTTGGGCGGGTGTGTCGGGCCCGGCAGGCGCGCTACGGGGCGGTCGGGCGGGCCGGGTCAGGCCTCGGCCCGGGGGCCCAGGCGGACGGGCAGCGCGGCGAGGTGCCAGGCCGCCGGGTTCGGGCCGCGCTCGACGGCCTCCGGGCCGACCGCGAGGGCCAGCCGCGGGTACGTCCGCAGCAGGGCGCCGAAGGCGGTCACCGCCTCCTGGTGCGCCAGCACCGCGCCCAGGCAGCGATGGGCCCCGTGGCCGAAGCCAAGGTGCGCCTCGTGGTGCCCGGCGCGGTCCGACGCGCTCGCGCGGCAGACGTCCAGGCGTTCCGGCTCGGTGTAGGCCCGCGGGTCGTGGTTGGCCCCGGCCAGGATCGGCATCACCGCCTCGCCCCTGCGGACCAGGGTGCCGGCCAGGGTGACGTCCTCCGTCGCGTAGCGCGGCACCCCGCCGATGGTCGGGCCGCGCCAGCGCATCAGCTCGTCGACGGCGGCGGGCAGCAGGCCCGGGTCGGCCCGGACCAGCGCCAGCTGTTCGGGGTGGGCGAGCAGCGCGGCCGTACCGTTGCCGATCAGGGTGGCCGTGGTCTCGTGGCCGGCCACGACCAGGTTGAGGATCAGCGAGACGGTCTCCACCGGGGCGAGGGTGTCGCCCTCCGCGGCGGCCAGCCGGGAGAGCAGGTCCTCGGCCGGCTCGGCCCGGCGGCGCTCGACCAGCTCCCGGGCGGCCGCCACCATGGCGCGCAGCGCCTCGTCCAGTCCGGGACCGGCGCCCCGGCCGAGATAGGAGCTCCAACGGCGCCACCGCGGGCGGTCGGACTCGGGGATGCCGAGCAGTTCGCAGATCACCGTGACGGGCAGCGGGTACGCGAAGTGCGCGACCAGGTCGACCACGCCGTCCGGGCCGGCGTGCTCGGACAGCGCCCGGGCGTAGTCCTCGGCGAGCCGTTCGATCCGGGGGAGCAGCCGTTCCACCGCGCCGGCCGTGAAGGCGGGGTGCACCAGCCCGCGCATCCGGCGGTGCCGGGCGCCGTCCGCGCCGAAGACCCCGGCTCGCAGGTACTTCGCGCACTCGGGCGGCATGCCGCGGGCGCGCCAGACCTGCTCGGTGCGGTGGGCGGGGGCGTCGGGGCCTTCGGAGGTGTCGGAGGCAGCGGGGGTGTCCGGGCAGAGCGGGCCGTCGGGGGCGGGCCCGTCGACGGCGGCCACGTCGTTGACGAAGCGCGGGTCGGACAGCACGGTGCGGACGTCCTGGTAGCGGACGGCGATCCAGAACGGCTCCACACCGGGGATGGTGGCGCGGGCGAGCGGGGCGCGCTCGCGCAGGTCGGCGAAGGCGGTGAACGGGTCGCGGATCAGGTGGTCGGCGCGCAGGTCGACGGTCTCGACCGGCTCGGCGGTGGTCACGGCTGCCTCCTCAGGAGTCGCGAGGTCCCTCTGGTCACGGATCGTGACGGAAGCGGGGGTGCGATCCGGGGTCTTCGAGGCGGATTCACTCGATCGAGCACAGAGGATCGTTTCTTCCGGTCATCGGGAGCCGAACCTTCCGACCTGCCGGCCCTCCGCCGGCTCCCTGCGGGCCCCTGTTGCGCCGCGGTCGGCCCCGGCGAGGCCCGACCGCGGCCCGGGCAACGGCCGGGCCCGGGCGCGTGACATCCTCGGGGTCATGACCACCGTGCCCGTACCGTCCGTCGCCGCCCTCCGCAACCCGATCGGCGCCCACGTCCCGGTGGCCGGTCGCGGGCTGGCCGGCACCGGTCTGGCGTACGCGGGCCGGGTCGGCGCGGAGACGGTCCAGGTCTTCGTGGCCAACCCGCGCGGCTGGGCCACTCCCCCGGGCAACCCGGCCCAGGACGAGGAGTTCCGCGCCGCCTGCGCGGAGCGGGGCGTCCCGGCCTGGGTGCACGCCCCGTACCTGATCAACTTCGGCTCGGACAACCCGGCCACCCGGGAGCGCTCGGCGGACTCGCTGCGGCACTCCCTGCGCCGCGGCCACGCCATCGGCGCGCTCGGCGTCGTCCTGCACACCGGCTCGGCGGTCGGCACCGCGCCCGGCGGCGGTTCGCGCCGGGCCGAGGCCATGGCGCAGGTCCGGGCGGACGTCCGGCCGCTGCTGGAGGAACTGGACGGGCTCGGCGACGACGCGCCCTGGCTGCTGCTGGAGCCGACGGCGGGCCAGGGCAGCTCGCTCTGCTCCCGGATGGAGGAGCTGGCCGAGTACGTGGAGGCGCTGGACCATCACCCGAAGGTGGGAGTCTGCCTGGACACCTGCCACGCCTTCGCCGCCGGGCACGACCTGGCGGAGCCGGGCGGGGTGACGGCCGCGCTGGACGCCCTGGCCGCCGCGGCCGGTCCGGGCCGGCTGCGGCTGATCCACGCCAATGACTCCGAGGACGTCGTCGGGGCCCGCAAGGACCGGCACGCGAACATCGGCGCGGGCATGATCGGCGCCGAACCGTTCCGTGAGCTGTTCGAACACCCGGAGACGGCCGGGGTGCCGCTGCTGGTGGAGACCCCGGACCGCAAGCACGGCGGGGACGGCACCGGGCACGCGATGGACATCGCGGTGCTGAAGGAGCTGCGGGAGCGGGCGACGGTCCGCGGTCCCGGCGGCCGCCCGGCGGACCGGCGGGAGCCCGCCGGCGCGGGACGGCCGTGACCCGGAAACCACCGAGCAGCGGTGGGCCCGGGAGCAGCGGAAGGCCGGGGAGCCGCGGTGGGCCCGGGAGCCGCGGGGCAGCACCGAGCCCGGAGGCCGAGGAACGGCCTCCGGGCTCGGGCACGAAGACGAGGGGGATCAGCAGCCGCAGTCGCTCTCGCCGTGCTCGGCGTAGTTGAACCAGGAGGCGTGCGGGCCGAACAGGCCGACGCCCGCGGTGCCCGACTCCAGGCTCTGGCCCTCCGACTGCGACGGAGCGAAGCCCCCCGCCATGGCCGAGGTCGGGACCGCCACCACGGCACCGGCCACGGCGACGATCACGGCGAGCTTGCGGATCTTCCCACGAAGCGACATCTGATGTCCTTTGGTTCGTCTCTGGTCCTCAGCCCGCGCCCCGACCGGCCGGTTCGGCCGTCCGACGGGCCGGGCGGCGCCCCACCGGGGAGGCGCCGCGCCCACGTTTGCACACGAACGCGCGGCTTCCGGCGCGCGCCGCAACCGGGCTGAGGCATTCGGGTGAGACAACTCCCCCGGCCGGACGAATCCGGTCGTACGTCCGTGAATCGGGTCGAACAGCCGGGCGGAGGGCGCCGGACGAGTACCCGTCGGATCGCCCCTCGACCGAAAGTCTTGCGGTGACGGACCCGACGAACGGAACAAATCCCGTCGATTTGGAGCGGGGTGCCGCCCCGCCGGAGCATGAACGGTCGCTCCATGTCGCTCCACCGAGCGCGCGCACCGGCTGCCGGAGCAGCACCACGAAAGGCGCACCACCCTCATGCAGACCAGTCCCGCCGCACCCCGGCAGGAGTTCCGACCGGGTGCCCCGGAGACCCCGGGGCCGATCGGCTCCGCTCCCCCGGCCCGGACGCCGAAGCCGAACGGCCGCCGCTTCGGGCTGGCGACCGCCACCGCCCTGGTGATGGGCAACATCATCGGCGGCGGCATCTTCATGATCCCGGCCGCCGTGGCCCCGTTCGGGACGGTCAGCCTGGTCTCCTTCGCGGTGCTCACGGTCGGCGCGATCGCGCTGGCGCTGGTCTTCGGGCAGCTGGCCCGCCGCAATCCGCGCACCGGCGGGCCGTACGTCTACGCCCGCGAGGCCTTCGGGGACTTCGCCGGCTTCCTGTCCGCCTGGTCGTACTGGATCACCACCTGGGTCAGCAACGCCGCACTCGCCGTGGCCGCCGTCGGCTACCTGGACGTGCTGCTGCCGCTGCACCACTCCGTCCCGCTGGAGATCACCGCCGCACTGGCCTTCCAGTGGCTACCGGCACTGGCCAACCTGGCCGGCACCCGCTTCGTCGGGGCGGTCCAACTCGTCTCCACCGTACTGAAGTTCATCCCCCTGCTGGTGGTCTCAGTGGGCGGCCTGTTCTTCTTCGACCCGAAGAACCTCGGCCCCTTCGACGGCACCGGCCACGGCTGGGCGGGCGGCATGTCCGCCGCCGCGGCGATCCTGCTGTTCAGCTACCTGGGCGTGGAGTCGGCCGCGATGAGCGCCGGCCAGGTCCGCGACCCGGAGCGCAACGTCGGCCGGGCCAGCGTGCTCGGCACCACCGGTGCGGCGGTGGTCTACCTGCTCGGCACGATCGCGGTGTTCGGCACCGTGGCGCACCAGCAGCTCGTCCACTCCACCGCGCCGTTCTCGGACGCCGTGGACGCCATGTTCGGCGGCACCTGGGGCGGCACCGTGATCGCCGTCGCCGCGCTGGTCTCGATGGCGGGCGCCCTCAACGGCTGGACCCTGCTCTCCGCCCAGGCGCCGTACGCGGCCGCCAAGGACGGCCTGTTCCCGGCCGCCTTCGGCAAGGAGCGGCGCGGGGTGCCGACCTTCGGCGTGCTGGTCGGCGTCTCGCTGGCCTCGGTGCTGACCGTGCTCAACTTCGCCAGCGGGGCGAAGGGCGCCTTCGAGATCCTCGTGCTGGTCACCACCTTCACCGCCACCGTGCCGTACCTGCTCTCCGCCGCTGCCCAGCTGTACTGGCTGGCGCGCGGGGCCGGCGAGAAGGTCGACCGCGGGCGGCTGGTGCGTGACGCGATCCTCGGCCTGGGCGCCTTCGGCTTCTCGCTCTGGCTGGTGGCCGGGGCCGGCTACGCCGCCGTCTACCAGGGCGTCCTGTTCCTGTTCGCGGGCGTGCTGGTCTACGTCTGGATGGCGGGCCGCCGCCGCGACTGAACTCCCCGCCGCGGCCTCGGCGCAAGCCCCGCTCGGCATCCCGGCCGACGTCCCGACCGGCATCCCGCTCGACATCCCGGCCGACTCCTCGACGGCAGTCGGAAAACCGGACACATCATCCTGAACCACCGTGACGCGCACCGGACTTGTCCGGTGCGCGTCCAATGTGCACGAGGATTTCACTTCCCGCGTCTACCCGCGTAGGTGACGGGCTCGCCACACTGGCGCACGCAATTCAGCAGTTCATCCGATCTGATGATGGAGCGTCCGCCATGGCCCCCACCACACCCGTGCGCCGGTTCCTGTCCTGCATACCGGCCGCCGCCGCGCTCGCCGCCGTGACCGTGGTCACCGCCGGCACGCCCGCCCAGGCAGCCCTGCCGACCCCGATCTCCGCGGCCACCGCCCGGAGCTACCTCGCCGCGATGCCCGCCACCGCCGAGACCCACGGCGACACCTACGACCGCACGCTGTTCCCGACCTGGATCACCATCAGCGGCACCTGCGACACCCGCGAGTGGATCGTCAAGCGGGACGGCAGCAACGTCGCCACCGACACCTCCTGCAAGGCCACCAGCGGCAACTGGTCCTCCCCGTACGACGGCGCGACCACCACCAACGCCTCCTCCTTCGACGTCGACCACCTGGTGCCGCTCTCCGAGGCCTGGGCCTCCGGCGCCTGGGCCTGGACCACCGCCCAGCGCCAGGCCTTCGCCAACGACGTCACCCGCCCCCAGCTGCTGCTGGTCTCCGCGAGCAGCAACCGCTCCAAGGGCGACCGCGACCCGGCCGAGTGGCTCCCCCAGGCCTCCTACCGCTGCACCTACGCCCGCGCCTGGGTGCAGGTGAAGCAGTACTACGGCCTGGGCGTGGACAGCGCCGAGAAGAACGCGCTCACCGGCATCCTCGACAACTGCTGAACCCGGAGGACACCGCGGCCCGGCGCCCACCCCCCGCCGGGCCACAGTGCCGGGCCCGACCGGGCGCGGCGACCTGCACACCGGTCCACGGTCCGCGGCACCCGCGAACCGCGCCTGCGGACCGCGTCTGCGGACCGCGCCCGCCGGGCAGTCCGGCCGGGCGGTTCCGTCGGGCGGTTCAGTCGGTCGAGTCCGGCGGGAAGGCGACCGGGTAGGGCTCGGCGAAGTCGGCCGAGCGGGCCACCTCGCGCCACTTGCCGTCCTCCTCGAGGAGCCGCCGGTCCATGGCGATCGAGCCCTCCGCCGCGTTGACCCCGAGCGGCAGGTGGTGGGGGATGTCGCGCCGCTTGGCCACCCGGACCAGGATCTCGGCGGCCCGGACCGGGTCGCCCGCGGCGCCGGCGCCGCCCTGCCGCATCCGCCGGTTCATGGCGCCGACCGTCTCCCGGTAGGCCTCCGGCACGTCGTGGACGACCATCGAGGAGCCCGCCCAGTCGGTGCGGAAGCCGCTGGGCTCGACCACCAGCACCCGCACGCCGAACGGCTCGGTCTCGGCGCGCAGCACCCGGCTGAAGCCGTCGATGGCGAACTTCGCCGCCTGGTACGAGGCGATGCCCGGGGAGCCGCCGACCCGGCCGCCCATCGAGGAGAACTGCACGACCAGCCCGCCCTTCTGCTCGCGCAGCAGCGGGAGCGCGGCCTTGGTGACGTGGTAGACGCCCCAGAAGTTGGTCTCGAACTGGGCGCGGAAGTCCGCGTCCTCGGTGGTCTCGATCGGCGACACGTTGGCGTAGCCGGCGTTGTTCACCAGTACGTCGATCCGGCCGAAGGCGGCCCGGGCCTCGGCGAGGGCCGCGCGGGCGGCCGCCGGGTCGGTGACGTCCAGCGCGATCGGACGGATCCGGTCGCCGAACTCCTCGACGAGGTCGGTGAGTTGCTCGGGCCGGCGAGCGGTGGCCGCCACCCGGTCGCCGGCTTCGAGGGCGGCACGGACGAGTGCGCGGCCGAAGCCGCGCGAGCTGCCGGTGATGAACCAGGTCTGTTCGCTGTTCCCCTGCGTTTTCTGCTCCATGCCGCTAGTAAAACACCGTTGCGTTATTACCGCAACGCCGTTGCACTAATACGGCAACGACGTTGCCTTACCATGGGAAGGTGGATGACGCATCGGAGTTCCAACGGGCACGCTCGCCCGAGGCCAAGCGCCGGCGCGAGGCCGCGATCCTGGCGGCGGCCCGGTCGCTCGGCGGCGAGCACGGCATCAGGGACATCACCCTGACCGACATCGCGGCGGCCGTGGGGATGCACAAGTCGGCGCTGCTGCGGTACTTCGAGACCCGCGAGGAGATCTTCCTGCGGCTGACCGCCGAAGGCTGGGCGGAGTGGTCGGAGGCGCTGACCACGCGGCTGCGGGACACCGCGGAACCGGGCCCGGCCGCCGTCGCCCGGGCGTTCGCCGCCACCCTCGCCGACCGCGGGATGTTCTGCGACCTGCTCGCCCACGCCCCCCTCAACCTCGAACGCAACGTCTCGCTCGACGCGGTGCGCGCCTTCAAGCTCGCCACACTCGCCGCCCGCCAACCGATCAGCGCGGCCGTCCGCGAGCAGCTGCCCGCCCTGGACGAGCAGGACGTCGTCGACCTGGTCGCCACCGCCGTCTCGCTGGCCGGCGCCATGTGGCAGATCGCGAACCCGGGCACCGAGGTCGCCGCCCTCTACCGCAGCGACCCCCGGCTCGCCCACGCCGTCATCGAGGTCGAACCCCGGCTCGCCCGCATCCTGACCGCCACTCTCACCGGACTGCTCGCCGGGCGGGGCTGACTGCCGGACGCCCCGTCGGCGCGCCCCTCCACCCGTGCACTCGGATGGATCATCTGACGTGCCGCACAAGGGATTTGACCCTACGGTGCGGTGCCAGGGGGTCATCCGAGCGGAAGGCTGTTTCTGGCATGGCTGGAAAGTTCGAGCTGTACATGGACGAGGGCGGCATGCACCGGTTCCGGCTCAAGGCGAGCAACGGGGCGATCGTGGTGACCGGCGACCCGCACGAGAGCAAGGACGACTGCCTGAAGAGCATCGAGTCGATCCGCAAGCTCGCGCCGTACGCGGAGCTCAAGGAGACCGCCGGGTCGGTCTGACGGACCTGGCTCCGGGACGGGCGCGGGTCGGCGGTGCAAATCGCCGACCCGCGTTCGCCTGTACGACAGATCCCTTTGGCCGGGTGCATGCCGGACGCGGACAGAACACTGGCATGCGCGTCGTCATCGTCACCGAATCCTTCCCGCCCGAGGTCAACGGAGTCGCCCACAGCGTGCTGCGGACGGCCGAGCACCTGGTCCGCCGGGGCCACCAGCCCCTCGTCGTCACCCCCGCGCCGGCCCGGGGCGCCGCATGCCCGCCGGAGACCTTCGGCGGCGCCGCGGCGGACGGGATTCCCGTGGTGCGCATCCCGTCGGTGCCGCTGCCGGGGTACCCGCAGGTCCGGATCGCACTGCCCAGCCGGCAGCTGGCGGCCGCGATCGCCGGGCACCGGCCGGACCTCGTCCACCTGGCCAGCCCGTTCGTGCTCGGCGCGCGCGGGATGCAGGTCGCGGCCCGGCTCGGGGTTCCCGCCGTGGCCGTGTACCAGACCGACCTCGCCGGGTACGCCCACGCCTACCGGGCCGGGCGGGGCCTCGGCGAAGCCGCCGCCTGGCGGCGGATCCGGGCCGTGCACCGGGCGGCCGTCCGCACCCTGGCCCCCTCCACCCCCGCCGCCCAGGACCTCACCGCCCACGGGGTGCCGCGGGTGCAGCTGTGGCCGCGCGGCGTGGACTCGGTGCGGTTCCACCCCCGCCACCGGGACGAGGCGCTGCACCGGGCGCTCGCCCCGGGCGGGGAGGTGCTGGTCGGGTACGTCGGCCGGCTGGCGCCGGAGAAGCGGGTCGACCTGCTCGCGGCGGCCTCGGCGCTGCCCGGGGTACGGGTCGTGGTCGTCGGGGACGGCCCCTCGGCGCCCGGGCTGAAGGCCTCGATGCCGGGCGCCGTGTTCCTCGGCCGCCGCACCGGCGACGAGCTCGCGCGCTGCTTCGCGACCCTGGACGTCTTCGTGCACACCGGCCCGCTGGAGACCTTCTGCCAGACCATCCAGGAGGCGATGGCCAGCGGCGTGCCGGTGGTCGGCCCGGCGGCGGGCGGCCCGCTCGACCTCGTCGCCCACCACCGCACCGGCCTGCTGGTGCCGCCCCGGGACGCCGCGGCGGTGGCCCGGGCGGTCGCCGAACTGGCCGCCGACCCGGTACGGCGGGCCGCGTACGGGCGGGCCGGGCGGGCCGAGGTGACCGCGCGCACCTGGGAGGCCGTCGGGGACCTGCTGCTGCGGCACTACGCCGAGGTGCTGGCCGAGTTCCACGGCGTGCCGCTGCCGCCCGCCGCCCCGGCGGCGGCCGTGCCGGTGGCGCCCGTCCTGCCCGAGGAGCTGCCCGCATGACCGCCGCGCCCTCCGAGCCCTCCGAGCCCTCCGGCCGCTCCTTGCCCTCCCCGCCCTGCCTGCCCTCCCTGCCTTCCCCGCCTTCCCCGCCCTTCCTGCCCGACGACCGGGCGCTGACGCCCGACGGGACGACCGCGAGCGGTGCGGCTCCTCCGCCGGACGGGGCCCTGACGATCGTCCGGCTCGCCAACTTCGTCACCCCGGTCTCCGGCGGGCTGCGCACCGCGCTGCGCCACCTGGGCGCCGGGTACCGGGCCGCCGGGCACCGCCCCGTGCTGATCGTCCCCGGCGAGCGGCGCTCCGAGGAGGAGACCGAGCAGGGCGTGGTGGTCACCCTGCCCGGCTCGGTGCTGCCGGCCAGCGGCGGCTACCGGCTGCTCACCGACCGGCGGGCGGTGGCCGCCGAGCTGACCAGGTTCTCCCCCGACCGGCTGGAGGTGTCCGACCGCACCACGCTGCGCTGGACCGGCGCCTGGGCGCGGCGGCACGGCGTGCGCTCGGTGATGGTCTCGCACGAGAGCGCCTCCGGGCTGCTGCGCACCTGGGGCCTGCCCGGCCCGTTGGCGGGCGCGGCGGCCGACCGGCTCAACGCGGCCACCGCCCGCGCCTACGACTCGGTGCTCTGCACCACCGACTGGGCGGCGGCGGAGTTCCGGCGGATCGGCACCCCGAACCTGGTCCGGGCCCCCCTGGGGGTGGACCTCGACGCGATGCGCCCGCTGCCGTCGGCCGTACGGGCCGCCCAGCGGGCCCGGTACGCGGCCCCGGACGAGCCGCTGCTGGTGCTCTGCTCGCGGCTCTCGGCGGAGAAGCGGCCCGAGCGGGCGCTCGAGGCGCTGGCCGCCCTGCGGGCCCGGCGACGGCCCGCGGTGCTGGTGGTGGCGGGCACCGGCCCGTTGCGGGAACGGCTGGCCGCCCGGGCCGCACGGCTGCGGCTGCCGGTGCGCTTCCTCGGGCACCTCGGCGGGCGCGCGGAGCTGGCCCGGCTGCTGGGCTGCGCGGACGTCGTGCTCGCGCCCGGACCGGTGGAGACCTTCGGCCTGGCCGCGATGGAGGCGCTGGCCTGCGGGACCCCGGTGGCGGTCAGCCGCTCCTCCGCGCTGCCCGGCCTGGTCGGGCTCGCCGGGGTGGCCGCCGTCGACACGGGTGCCGGATTCGCCGCCGCGGTGGGGCAGTTGCTGGACCGGCCGGAGCGGACACGGCGGGCCGCCGCCCGGGCCCAGGCCGAACGGTACGGCTGGCCGGCGGCGGTGGCGGCGTTCCTGGCGGCGCACGGCGTGCGCCACGGCCGGGCGGCGGACCGCGTACGCGGGCACGAGGCAGCGCGCGGACCACTCGACGACGACGCGGCGGACGGGGGTCGGGATGAGCATGCTGGACGCCGGGCGTGACCGGGCGGCGGAGGATCACCCCGCGGCGGGCGAGCTGCTGCGCTTCGTCGCGCTCGGGGACTCGCTCACAGAGGGGGTCGGGGACCAGGTCGGCGAAGGCTGGCGCGGCTGGGCCGCCGTCCTGGCCGGATCACTGGCACCGGAAGGCCGGCAGGTCGAGTTCACCAACCTGGCGTACAGCGGGGCACTCACCAGTGAATTGACGAATCGTCAGTTACCGGCGGCGCTGGCGCTGCGACCCCAGCTGGCGGCGGTGGTGGTCGGCGGCAACGACACCCTGCGGACGGGCTTCGACATCCGGCGCACCACACGGGAGTTGGACGCCACGATGGGTGAACTCTCCGGCCAAGGCGCCGGATTGCTGACCGCCTGCCTGCCCGACCCCGGCAGCCTGCTCCGGCTCCCGGCACCGCTCGCCCGGCCGCTGGCACGCCGGATGCGGGCGGTCAACACCGTGGTGCACGCCCTCACCGAACGCCACCGGGCCGTACACCTGCACATCGCCGAGCTGCCCTGGCTCGCGGAGCGCCGACTGCTGAGCGTGGACCGCCTGCACCCGAGTGCCGAGGGCCACCACCTGATCGCCCGACGGTTCCACGGCCTGCTCACCGAGGCCGGGCACCCCCTCGGCCCGCCCCCGACCACCGCCCCCGCCGAACCCCCACCGGGACCGGCCGCCGACCTCTGGTGGATGGCCACCCAGGGCACCCGCTGGCTCGCCGCCCGCAGCACCGACCTGCTGCCGGGCCTGCTCGCCCTGGCCGCCGCCGAGGGCGCAGCCCGCCTGCGCGGCGGCAGCGCCCGGCACGACGAGCAGATGGCACGGGCCGCCGCCCAGGCGCTGGCGTCACTCGGGTGAGCGGCCGCCGGGGCGGCGCCCGAGGCGTGGCCCCGCCCGATCGGGCGCACCGCGCCGGGGTCCGCCCGATCGTGGGGGTCGGCGGGGGCGCCCGGTGGGAACCATCGGGGTGACCCGGGTTGTCGTGTCCGGGGAGAGCGCGACGGAGGGAGCCGGGGTGGACGCAGCCGGAGCACAGGGAGCCGGGGTGGAGGAAGTCGCGGTGGAGGAAGTCGGGGTGGAGGAAGTCGGGGTGGAGGAGGCGGGCACGGCCGGCCGGGAGGTGATGGCGGCGGCGGGAGTGCTGTTCCCGGACACCGCCGGGCGGGTGATGGTGGTGCGACTGCCGTACGACCGGAAGCATCCGGTGGCGATCCCGGGCGGCGGCTGGGAGCCGACGGACCGGTCACCGCGGGAGACCGCCCTGCGGGAGATCCGCGAGGAGCTCGGGTTCACGCCCCGACTCGGGCCGCTGGCCGGGGTGGACTGGGCGCTGCTGCGGGACGGCGACCGCCCGATCGTCGTCTACCTGTACTGGGCCGAGCCGCTGACGGCCGAACAGGTCGCCGCGTTCCGGCCCGACGCGGCGGAGGTCGGCGGCTGGACCTGGCTGACCACGGAGCAGGCCGGGCACGCCCTGCCACCACGACTGTCCCGCCGGATGACGGCCTGTCTTCGGGCGCCGCGCGAGGCCGGGCCACTGGAGCTGGAGGACAGCCGACCGGTCGGACACACGCTCGACTGGCTGCCCGCCGACCCGCCGGTGCCCGCCTACGACGGACTCGCCGCGGCCCCGGGGCTGACGCCCTCGACCGAGGAACGGCCGGAGCCGCCGATGGACCGCGAGACCTACTACGCCACCCGGCCGCGCATCCGGACGAAGGCGCGGGCGCTGTTCACCGACGCCGCCGGGCGGGTGCTGCTGGTACGGCTGCGGCCGTGGGACGGGCCGCGCGGGCAGGTGCCGCACTGGACACTGCCGGGCGGCGGGGTCGAGGCGGACCGGGAGATGCCCCGGGCTGCGGCCCGGCGGGAGATCCGCGAGGAACTCGGCTGGGAGGTCGAGCCCGGGCCGCTGCTGACGCTGGACTGGCAGCCCGGCACGGCCGCCGACCCGACCGCGGACCCGGCGACCGGACAGGACACCGCCGTCCTGGTCTACGTGTTCGACGGGGGCACGGTGACGGAGCGGATGCTCGACGCGATCGCTTTGCCGGAGCAGGAGTTGGTGGAGTGGAGACTCTGCGATCTGGAGGAGGCGCGGGCACTGCTGACCGGACCGTCCTGGGACCGCACGGCCGCCGCGCTGGGCGCGCGGGAGCGGTCGCGCGGACCGGTCGAGCTGGTGCGCGGACGGGCCGTCGGGCCGGACCTGCCGCAGGAGTGAGGCCTCGGGGGCGGAGCCCGGCGGGGCGCCTGGGCCTCCGCCGGGGCCTCGTCCACGGACCCGGGCTCCTCCGCGAGCCCGACCTCCTCCACGGACCCGACCTCGTCCGCGAACCGGACTCGTCCGCGAACCGGACTCGTCCGCGACCGGGTGTCGGAGCGGCCCTTCGGGGCCGCGTGTCAGACCTCCAGTTCGCCCTCGATCCGGCTCAGCTGGTGGCGGGCCATCGCGAGGTTGGCGCGCGCCTTGTCCAGCGCGAGGTAGAGGAACAGGCCCTTGCCGGTGCGGCCGGTGAGCGGGCGGATCAGGTGGTACTGGCTGGTCAGGGTGATCAGGATGTCCTCGATGCCGTCCTGGAGCCCGAGCATGTCCATGGTGCGCATCTTGGCGCGGACCACGTCGGTGTTCCCGGCGGCGGCGACGTTGAGGTCCAGGCCGCCGGGGCCGTCGAGGGTGGCCAGCGCCATGCCGCTGTTGTAGTCCACCAGGGCCGCGCCGATGGCGCCCTCGATGCTGGTCATGGCCTGCTTGAGCGCGCCGGCTGCGTCGGTCATCTGGGTAACTCCCTTTCGGTGGTGGGTGGTTCGTCGGATTGTCGGTTCTGCGGTGCGGTGGAGCGGTGGGGCGGTTGAGCGGTGGCCGGTCGGCCCCGGTCAGCCCGCGTCACGCGGATCCTTGGGCAGCAGGGCGTCGTTGAGCAGCCCCGCGATGCGCTGGGCGCTGCGACGGGCCTCCAGGTGCAGCCGGCCGACGTTGACGTCCGGGTGCGCCAGCAGGGTCAGCACGCAGCTGCCGCCGGCCGCGTAGGTGGCGACGTAGCCGTTCTCGCCGCGTACCAAGGACTCGCGGAACTCACCCTGGCCGGTGGTGTCGGCGAGCCGTTGGGCCAGCGAGAGCGAGGCCGCCGTCATCGCGGCCAGCCCCGAGGGCTCGGTGCCGTGGGTGTCGTGTGCGATCAACAGGCCGTCCACGCTGGCCACCAGGCCACCCGCGAGGTGCGGGACGCGATGCTTGACGGCACGCAGTTCGGCGAGCAACTCGGTCTCCAAGGCGATCAGTTGTCTCCTTCCGACACGCTGCTTGAGTGCCCGCCTCATGGCCGGAACAACGGGGTCGCGGGCGGGGAGTGGGTCAAAGTCGGGCCTCCAGAAGGTCTCGGATCCGGGTCAGCAGCGCGACGTCCGGATCGGGGACGGCCAGCGGGTGGGCCGCTGCCGTGGCGGGCGGGTGTTCGGAGCGCGTGGGGGCTTCGGTCCCGGCGGGGGTGCCGGCCGGAGCCCCGGTGCGGGCCGCACCGGGGGCGGAGGCGGGGCCGGGGGCGGGGCCGGGGGCGGAGGCGGGGCCGGCCGCGACCGGGGTGCCGGAGAGGCCGGCCTCCCGGAGGCTGGCGCCGGGGATCCTGCGGTGCAGCCCGCCGGCCGGTCTGCTCGCGGCCGGTGGGGCGGTTACGGGCGCAGGAGCGGTCGTCGGCGGCTCGCCGGGCACCGGAGTCACCGTCGGCGCGACGGCCGGGCCCTGCGACGCGGCGGCCGGGCCTCGCGAGGCGCCCGACGGGCCCGGGGGGACCTCCGACGGGCGGCGCGGGGCGTCCAGCAGCCCGGCGGCGGCGAGCCGGCGGACGTCGGCGGTGACGCCGAAGCCGGAGCGGCCGAGCAGCCGGGCCAGGTCCGCCGGGGTCCGCCGGCCGTCCGCGTGGTCCAGCAGCTCGCGGCGTCGACGGCCGGACGGGCGATGGGCCGGCCGGCGGCCGCACTCGGTCGGCCGCACGGGGGCGGTGTCGAGCTGCCCCCACGGCCAGATCCCGTCGAGCAGCCGTCGGCGGCGTTCGACCTCGCGGCGGATCCGGGCCGGGTCGACCTCGGCGACCGGTCCGAGCCAGTGCCGGGCGTCGGCCTCGAACCGCCAGGCGCCGCCGCCCGGGTCGGCGAGGACGAAGAACGCGGCGTCGAACAGCGTTCCCAGGTGGCCGAGTTCGAGCTCTCCCCGGGTGAGCAGTCCGCGTTCGACGAGCGCCTCACTGACCCTCGACCGCGCGCCGTGCTCCCGGAGCAGCTCGGCCCAGCCCTCGGGGGTGATCCGGCCGCAGCCGATGAGCAGGTCGGCCAGGCCGGGCGCGCGGGGGGACTCGGCGGCCGCCACCCGGCCGTCGACCAGGTACAGGCTGCCGAGCGGTCCGTGCAGGGCACCGGTGGCCCGGCGGTCGGCGAGCAGGGTGAGCGCCTCGCCCGGGGTCCTCGGAGTGGCGGACTCCGCGGGCGGCGGCGCGGTGCCGGTCGCGGCGGTCACGCGCTCACCCCAGCACCAGCTCCTCGGTGAGCGCCTGGAGGCGGAAACGGGCGGCGGCGAGGTTGCCCTCCGCGCGGTCCAGCCAGAGGTGCAGGACGAGCCTGCTGTCGAAGGCCGTGTCGATGAAGCGGATCAGGTGGTAGCTGCGGCCGGCGGTGACGATGATGTCCTCCAGCGGGGCCCGCGGATCCTCCGCCGCGGTGAAGGTCTGGCTCTCGACGGCCGCTCGCACCAGGTCGGTCGCCTCCGCGGCGGAGGTCTCGTGCTCACCGGTCGGGCCCTCGCCGAGGCTGCCGAGCGCGAGCCCGCTGCTCCAGTCGACCAGGCTCGCGGCGCGGGCCCCCGGGATCGCCATCGCTCCGGAGAGGCATTCGTCGATACCGGGCACACCGGCTCCTTCGCGGGGTCTGGGCGGTCGGGCGCAGCGCGGCACCGATCCGATTCACCACCAACAGTGGCTAGTTCGCCACGGAAGGCTACTGCCGGATTCCGTACGACGAACATTCCAATGGCATATTCACATCAGCAGCGGCCAGTTCCAGCCAAGAACTGACAGCACATCAGGTCGTGGGCGAGGGCGGCGGCGCTGGTGGACCAGGGGCGTTGGAGCGTCGTTCACCGGCCACCTGGCGCGGCACCTTGGCCGGTTCCGGGCCGCACGGGTGCGTTTCGAGGCTGAAAATGCGATAAGAGGACTCATTTGCGCGGCACGGACCCGGAAGGACCTCGGGCCGGGCCGACGGCACCGCCGACCCACCCGCACCCGCCGACCCACCCGCACCCGCCGACCCGACCGCACGCGCCGGCCCGCCCGGCCCCGCCCGCCCAGCGGAGCCCGTCAGCCCAGCAGCGCCCGGTAGCCCCCGATCAGGGCGGTGAGACCGAGTTCGAAGGCGCGGTCGGCGCGCTCCCGCCCGGCGGGGACGGCGTCCAGAGCCCCGGCCAGTCGCGGGGTCGCGGCACGGTCGACGGCGTCCACCATGACGTCGGGGGCCACCAGGTCCAGCGCCGACCCCAGGACGAAGCTCTCCAGGGCGGTGATCAGGCCCATCACGTCCCGCGCGGCGAAGCCGGCGTCCTCCAGGGTGGTGACGGCGCGCTCGTACAGCTCGTGCATGAACGATTCGGCCAGCGGCGCGGTGGCGAGCAGCCGGACGATGCCGGGGTGTTCGGCGAAGGCGTCCCGGTAGGCGTGCGCCCAGGTGTGCAGCGCGGCGTCCCAGGACTGGTCCCACATCGACTGCTCGCCGATCGTGCGCACCAGTTCGGCGCGCATCAGGGCGACGATCTCGGCCCGGCCGGCCACGTGGTGGTAGAGCGCGGAGGGGCTCACCTTGAGGGCGCCGGCCAGCGCGGGGATGGTCAGGTCCCCGGCCTCGTCGACCAGCCTCAGCGCGGTGTCCACGATGCGCTGCCGGTCCAGCAGGGGTGTGCGCGGCCTGGGCATGCCCGGTTCCTCACCTTCGCGGCCGCCGGGCGGCCCGCCGGCCCGTCGGCTCGTCGGCCCCCGACAGACCAAGATCGTCGTTATCCAAGCGTTACTGAACGGCTTTCAGTAAAACCCTTCCGCACCCGGCGGTGCCGCGCCTACGGTAACCGAACCCCATTCGGTTAGGCAGGCCGCGCACGCGCCGGCCCGCCCTGCCCCGGAGAGGACGCACACCCCCGCATGCGTGCCGAAACGATCTTCACCGGCGGCCGGATCCACACCGGAGACCCCGCCCTCCCCCGCACCCACGCCCTCGCCGTCAGCGCGGGACGGATCACCGCCCTCGGCGACGCCGCCCTCGCCCTGCGCGACGACGGCACCGAGACCGTCGACCTGGACGGCGGCGCCCTGCTGCCCTCCTTCGGTGACGGCCACGTCCACCCGCTGATCGGCGGCATCGGCCTGCGCGGCGTACCCGTCCGTGACTGCACCAGCCAGGAACAGGTCGTGGCCGCCGTCCGCGACTGGGCACGGCGCCACCCCGAGGCCGAGTGGATCACCGGCGACGCCGTCGACCCGTGGCTGGCCGAGGGAGGACTGTTCGACGCCCGGGTGCTGGACGCCGCCGTACCGGACCGGCCCGTGCTGCTGCGCACCATGGACCACCACACCGGCTGGGCCAACAGCGAGGCACTGCGCCGCGCCGGCTACGGGCCGGACACCCCCGAACCGGTGGGCGGCGAGATCGTCCGCCGCCCCGACGGCAGCCCGCTCGGCACCCTGCGCGAGTTCGGCGCGCTCAACCCCGTGCTCGCGCTCGTCCCGCCGCCGCCCCTGGCCGAACAGGTCTCCGCACTGCGGGAGAGCACCGCCGCGCTCGCCGCCGCCGGGCTCACCTGGATCCAGGACGCCTGGGTCGAGCCCGCCCAGGTGGACACCTGGCTGGCGGCCGTCGCCGGGGCGGGCCTGCCGGTCCGGGCCGGGCTCGCGCTGCTGCTCGAACCGGACGGCTGGCGCGAACGGCTGCCCCGCCTGGTCGCCGACCGCGACCGGGTGGAGGCCGCCGGGCAGGGCCGGCTCACCGCGCGGGCGGTCAAGTTCTTCGCCGACGGCGTCATCGAGTCCGGTACGGCCGCGCTGCTGGAGCCGTACAGCGACTGCCCGCACTCCCACGGCGTCGCCAACTGGACCGGCGCCGAACTGGCGGAGGCCGTCACCGCGGTGGACGCGCTGGGCTTCCAGCCGCACATCCACGCGATCGGCGACCACGGCGTGCGGATCGCGCTGGACGCCGTCGAGGCCGCCGTCCGCCGCAACGGCACGCGTGCCCGCCGGCCGGTGATCGCCCACGTCCAGCTGGTCCACCCTGACGACCTGCCGCGGTTCGCCGAACTCGGGGTGATCGCCAACTTCGAACCGCTGTGGGCGCAGACCGACCCGCTGATGACCGAGCTCACCCTGCCCCGGATCGGCCCGGAGCGCGGCTCCCGGCAGTACCGGATCGGCGCCCTGCTGCGCGACGGCGCCCGGATCTCCTTCGGCAGCGACTGGCCGGTCACCCGCTACGAACCGCTGGCCGGGCTGGCCACCGCCGTCACCCGGCAGAACCCGGACGGCCTGCCGCAGGGCGGCTGGCTGCCCGAGGAGCGGATCGGGCTCACCGAGGCGCTGGCGGCGTACTCGGCCGGCGTCGCGCACCAAGCCTTCGAGGAGGCCGAGTGGGGTGTGCTGCGGCCGGGGATGCGGGCCGACCTGGTGCACCTGGCCACCGATCCGTACGCGGTGCCGGCCGGTGAGCTGGCCTCGATCGAGGTGTCCGGCACCTGGCTCGGCGGGCGGCGCACCCACGGCGGGCCGCCCGCCGACGGCGACCGCGCGACGTACTGAGCCGGCGCGGTCGGCCCGGTCGGCCGGGCCGACCTGCCCGCTCGGCGTTCCCGGCCGGTTCCGGCCGTCCCCCACGGCGGCCACGCCTCGTTTCCCGGTCGGGGGGCGCGCCGGGGGGGGGGCCCCCCGCCCCCCCCCCCGCCCCCCCCCCCACCAAAAGACACCCCACACAAAACACCAACACCC